>JAFMEA010000066.1 GCA_017856985.1 Planktomarina sp. | reverse complement strand
CTTTTCAGCTTGAAGCTAGTTAACGCGAAACATAGCAAAAAAAAAGACCTGAGATATAATCTCTGTTCAGTTTTGGCTTTTACTAATGTTAATTATAGTTAAAAATTTGGATGCTAATACATTGTTAATGTCAGGCAGTTTTTCTTCTCAGGTTAACCAAAATCACTATTCTTTTAGATTTATACCAGATCTAAAGCCTCTTTTTGCTGATCCGCCCAAGTATGAATTAAGTGATCAACAGCGAGGCCAATAAATGCCACGCACAACCCCAACACTAGCCCATTGCCGATACCATTCTTATCCGACAACGCCTTTAAAATGTATTGACCTAAATCATCCGTTCCAATCATTGCCCCTATAATGACCATGAAAAGGGCAAAAACCACTGTTTGATTTACTCCAAGCATAATGTGTGGAAATGCCAAGGGAATTTCAATTTTAAGCCAGCGCTGCAATCTATTTACACCCGACATCGAACCTGCATCATGAAGTGTTGTCGGCACGCTTCTGAGGCCCTCTACAGTGTAGCGGGTAGCAGGAATAGTTGCATAAACAATCACCGCAATCAAAACTGACGTGTCTGTAACACCAAACAGCATAATTACAGGTATCAAATAAATAAATGATGGAAATGTCTGAAACGTATCACAAACAAGTAATATTACCTTGGTCGCAAAGCTATTTTGGGCACACAAAGATCCTACGGTAATTCCTATAAATGCGGATACCATCACCCCAAACGAAGTCATATAAGCTGTAATTAATGCCCGATCCCACCATTCTGTTAGTGCTATGAACATGAGAAACCCACCAACTATTAGAGCTGAACGTAATCCTCCAAGAATGTAACCCACCCCCATCACTAAAACAAAGGTTGCAATTACCGGCATGCCTAAATACGCCGCCTTCATCGGCATTAAGACTCCTACTATCAATCCAGTGT
Organism: Planktomarina sp.; assembly: GCA_017856985.1. Classification (GTDB taxonomy): domain Bacteria; phylum Pseudomonadota; class Alphaproteobacteria; order Rhodobacterales; family Rhodobacteraceae; genus Planktomarina; species Planktomarina karensis. The sequence continues at coordinate 8,647 of JAFMEA010000066.1, read as the reverse complement.
TGAAAATTTGTAATCCTTGGTACCAATTATCAACCATCCAATCGACACCTGCCTGCCAGAAAAGCTCAGTAGTAATTCCCTGGTTGTGTGGAATTAAATAAAAATAGTTAATCCCATCACCAAATAATACCTTTCCAAAAAAGGTAAAAATAATGGCAGTTACAAGCAACACTAAAAAGAAACTTCCATATTTGTTGCGTTGTAAAAAACTGCTATCTGCAAAGTAATCGGTTTGTTTATGTGCCCAAGCCAGGGACAACTTATCTAAAACAACTGCTATAAGAACTATGCAAATCCCCAGTTCCAGCGCCTGCCCAATCCGCAACTGGTTTAAGGCTAGCAATAGATTGAACCCAAGCCCTTTCGCACCAATGAAAGAAGCTATCACTGCCATCGCCAAACACTGCATAATAACCTGGTTAATGCCAATTAAAATATCATGACGAGCAGTTGGTATTAACACCCTGAACATCATCTGGACATCGTTGCAGCCACTCATCATACCAGCCTCAACAACTTCAGGCGAAACCCGCTTCAATCCCAAAAGAGTAAGCCGGATCATCGGTGGTGTTGCAAATATGATAGTTGCAATTGCTCCTGCATGATCCCCAACACCAAAGAACACCATAACCGGAATGAGATAAGAAAAATGCGGCATTGTCTGCGCAACATTTAAAAGTGGTTTAAGAATTACTTCTGCTATATTGCTTTTATAGGCAACAGAACCCAGCAGAAGTCCCAGAACACACGATACTGGGGCAGCAACAAGAACAAAAGATAACGTTTCCATTGCAGGTACCCATTGCCCAAAAATTGCAATGTAGCCAGTGGCCAACCCCGCTAGGAGAGCCAAGCCCTTTCCCTTGAGGGCATAACCCAAAATGATCGCACCACCTGCCACTACGGTCCAAGGTAGTGCAGGCCACACCGCCCATTTGTTTTCCTTGATAAAATCCCAGCTGGTAAATGCTACAATTGTCTTCACACCTCCAAGAAGAATTTCTCTAATTAGATCAATACAAAAAAGCACACCTCGAGAAAAACCTCGCGTTAATTCTTTTATCAGTGCGGATTCTTCAAACTCTTCCAATTCTGGATCATATATCTCAATTAGCATCCAATCATACATCAGATATTCAGCAAAAGCATTAATAGTGCCCGGGAGCCCTGCAAACAGAGATGGAAATCGCCAAAACACATTTGTTTCAGATGGAACAACCACCGCACAGAGGGTTAAAAAAACTACAAGTAGCAAAGCAAATTGCATCAGTTTTGGATGCTTATGTAGAAACTTCATAGGTCCGATCTACCCATTATTCTCTGATGAATTCACATTTCCAAACAACATTTTAATCACTTTTTCTGCATGTATGGAGCCAACAACATCACCTGCTTCATTAACTACTTCTACGTGTTTGGGTTCGGTCAATATTGCTTCTGCAACCGTCTGTATAATTGCATCTTGCGAAACCTTTAAAGAGCCTAGTTTAGATGCATGAACTGCTGAATCCATTACAGCTCCAATTTTAAGCACCTTTTCTCGCGGCACTTCTTCGGTAAACTTACGGACATATTCGGTTGCCGGTTTCAAGACAATATTTGCTGGCGTATCAAGTTGTTCGATAACACCATCTTTCATAATTGCAATCCGATCAGCAAGACGCAGCGCTTCATTGAAGTCATGAGTTACAAATAGAATAGTTTTATTTAAAACTCCTTGCAAACGAAGAAATTCATCCTGCATTTCTTTTCTAATTAATGGATCAAGTGCAGAAAACGGTTCATCCAAAAACCAAATATCTGGCTCAACAGCTAGAGAACGAGCAATACCGACCCTTTGTTGTTGCCCACCAGACAGTTGCCGGGGAAAATAGTTTTCTCGACCATCTAAACCAACTAATTCAACCATTTCAAAAGCCCTGTTTACACTCTCTTGCGTGCCAAGGCCTTTTACTTGAAGTGGGAAAGCAATGTTTTCCAGTACAGTTTTATGAGGCAGTAATCCAAAGTTTTGAAAAACCATTCCCATTTTATTACGTCGGAGTTCAATGAGTTGTTTAGAGTTCATAGCCAGCAAATCCTGGCCATCTATAAAAATATTTCCAGCCGTTGCGGCTGTCAAACGAGAGATGCAGCGTAGTAAGGTTGACTTGCCGGAGCCAGACAATCCCATAACCACTAAAATTTCACCCTTATGTACTTCAAAAGAGGCGTTATTTACTCCGACAACACAGCCCGCATTGCTAAACGTTTTAGCATCCACTTGACCATTGGATTGTGTGAGGATTTTTTTAGCATTTTCACCAAAAACTTTATAAACTGAATCACATTTTATTACCGCATTTGCTGTGTAATCTGGAGCATTTTGCGAAGACATATTTAGTTCCTATCAAGCGCATCAGTGAAGAAAATGTAGTATTAGCAAGCTATTGACCAAGGCCAAATAGATATTCGAACGACTAGAGATTACTTATGGCAAAGCATACTGCAAAATAGGAAACCCTGTAACGCCCTTGGGCGTTACAGGAAAGTAGTACCACGCTATTCTACGAAAGGCTTCCAAACGTCTTCATAAGCAGCCAACCATGCTTTTCCAGCATCTTCATGGCTCATTTTGTCAATATCAACTAAGGCAGCCATTTGACCGATATCAGTTGAAGTAAACGAAATTTTGCTGAATGCCTTATAAGCTGCAGGATGTGTTTTTGGGAACTTGTAATTCGCAGCCTTCTTCAACCAACCTTTTGGGGAACCACATGCGCCGTCACCACCGTCACCAACGCGACAACCGTCGAAGTACTCGGGGAATTCAATAAATACGAAGCCCTCTGCGTCAGTAAAATTTGGCGTCCAGTTAAATGTAATAACACCTCGGCCTTCTTTTTTAGCAGAAGCAAGCTCGGCCCAAAGTGCATCGGCAGAACCAGCAAATTTAACCATGTATTTATCATCTAAACCCAGCCCAGCCAGCCGCTCTGGCATTTGATCACCATGCCAACTTTGTGGACCTTCTAACCAACGACCTTTGCCGCCTGAATCAGCCGTTGCAAAAACTTCTTGGCAATTTGCAAGAGCTTCCCAATTTGGCAAACCTGGACACAAATTATCGTCAATTACATACTGGGGAACGCCCATTTCTTCCAAAGTCATAGCCGCATGAGTACCAGCGTCTATAATTCCGCCTTTGTCCATCGCATTGTAAAATGACGCTCCAAAAGTAGACTGCCAGACTTCATGAGAAATGGTAACATCTCCATTACGTATAGCTTCGTAAACAGCTTGAGTATCGGCTGGAACGTACTCCACGTTGTTGCCCATGCTTTCAAAAATTCCGCCAATTACGTAAGCCATAACAACCTGGCTAGACCAGTTGTGCGTTGGTATCACAATCGGCTTGCTTGAGTCTTCGGCAGAGACTTGCCCAGAAACAGATGCGAGTGTGAATGATAGGGCCACAGCAGCAAAATTTTGTTTAAAATTCTTCATCAGTATTCTCCCTTTTATGCGCTTCTTGCGCATGGTTTTAGTACCGCCACAGCATCACTCTTTTATTTAGTCTGCTGATTCTTTTTGAGGCAGATACATAATAACTAGCATCCTCCCATATTATTCCTCACAATCAAGTTTTTTTCTTTTGAATACCTATTTTAACTGTAAATTTACCAAAATTTAATCAAGAACTAGTTAATTAAGACTACACCATACCCTGCCAACAGTATCCGAAAGTCGGAATTACCATGAACTTTGTCCGATTCCAAAGAACAAAAAAGTTAAAAAAGGAGGATAAGAAGGGATGGAAACAAAATTATGAGATACTCAGGCCTAAGGGTAATCAAGGAAGCATTAACCGGCCACAAGGGTTGGAAGCCGGCATGGCGCGAAGTTGCACCAAAACGGGCCTATGATTACGTGATAATTGGCGGTGGCGGCCACGGACTAGCGACAGCTTACTACCTAGCGCGAAACTACGGAGCAAAGAATATTGCTGTGCTGGAAAAGGGCTGGGTCGGCGGTGGAAATGTGGGTAGAAACACCACAATCATTCGCTCAAATTATTTGCTTGATGGCAACGAACCTTTCTACGAACACTCACTGAAACTATGGGAAGGTCTAGAGCAAGATTTAAACTACAATGCCATGATAAGTCAGCGTGGGATCCTTAATCTGGTGCATTCAGATGCGCAACGCGATGCATTTACCAGACGCGGAAATGCCATGATTTTAAATGGGGCAGATGCAGACTTAATGACCACTGAAGCCATTCAAACACGGTACCCTTTTTTAAATGTCAACAATGCCCGTTTTCCAATAAAGGGCGGGTTAGCCCAACATCGCGGTGGCACTGTACGCCACGATGCCGTGGCCTGGGGGTATGCTCGAGCAGCCGACAGTCTCGGCGTTGACATCATTCAAAACTGTGAAGTTACTGGCTTTCGCATTGAAGCCGGAAAGTGTTTAGGAGTTGAAACAAACCAGGGTTATATCCGCGCCAATAAAGTCGCGTCTTGTGTCGCAGGTTCGTCAAGTCGGCTGATGTCAAAAGCGGATATGCGGCTACCAATCGAAAGCCACGTTCTACAAGCATTTGTTTCAGAGGGTCTTAAGCCAATTTTGCCAGGCGTAATTACTTTTGGAGCTGGCCATTTTTACTGCAGTCAGTCTGATAAAGGCGGTTTGGTTTTTGGTGGCGATCTTGATGGGTACAATTCTTACGCGCAGAGAGGTAACTTACCTGTAGTTGAAGATGTCTGCGAAGGCGCTATGGCTATCTTTCCGATGTTGGGACGAGTTCGACTGCTGCGCATGTGGGGCGGGATCATGGATATGTCGATGGATGGTTCCCCCATAATTGATCGCACTCACGTAGAGAGCCTCTATTTCAATGGTGGCTGGTGTTATGGTGGTTTCAAGGCAACCCCAGCCTCCGGTTGGTGCTATGCTCACCTTTTGGCCACCGATACGCCTCATGAGTACGCCAAGGAGTATAGATTTGACCGTTTTGAAAAAGGTCGAATGATTGATGAAAAAGGTGTGGGTAATAATCCACAGCTACATTAAGCGGAACCGAATTATGATAATAAATCACCCCATACTTGGTCCACGGGACAGCGCTGAATTTACCTATATTGGTGACGCCGCCCTAATTGACCGTCCTGACTGGCAGGCTGAAGATGCATTGGCACAGTTTGTAGACTACGGCTACTTAAGGGATAATCCAGCAGGTAAACACAAAGAGTTATGGTTTCATGAACAGGGCGATAGGTCTTTTTTAGTCGTAACTCGCGATACGACAACGCATGAAATATCAGGTGTGGAATTGGCCCGCGACGTGGCCCGCAAACGGGGTCGCAGAAAATGAGCCAAGTAAACCGGCTTACAGGAGGACAAATCGACCGTAGCCAAACATTAAAGTTCAAGTTTGATGGCAAAAATTTTGAGGGCCACCCTGGCGATACACTGGCAAGTGCTCTGTTAGCTAACGGCGTGCGTCTCATGGGTCGGTCCTTTAAATACCATCGTCCGCGTGGCGCTCTTACAGCTGGGTCAGAAGAGCCGAACGCAATTGTTGAATTACGGGAGGGAGCGCGCCAAGAGCCCAACACCAGAGCCACCACCGCAGAGCTCTTTGAGGGATTAACTGCCAAATCACAAAATAAGATTGGGTCACTAAAATTTGACTTGATGGCAATAAATGATCGCTTTTCAAACTTCCTTACAGCAGGGTTTTATTACAAAACTTTTATGTGGCCCGCTGCGTTTTGGGAAAAAGTCTACGAGCCGATAATTCGGAATGCCGCAGGTTTGGGAAGCATCAGCTTCAAGGATGATCCCGATAGCTACGACCGTGGTTTTTTACACTGCGACCTGCTAATTATTGGAGCTGGACCCGCTGGTCTGGCAGCAGCTCTCGTGGCCGCAAAATCTGGTGCCGAGGTCATATTAGCCGATGAAGATTTTAATATGGGTGGTCGCCTTAACTCTGAGCGCTTCAGCCTAAACCACCAATCTGGGGTAGACTGGGCTCTTTCAACAGTACTGGAATTGCAAAGTTTTCAAAATGTCCGCCTGATGCCTCGAACCACAATTCTGGGGGCTTTTGACCACGGTATATATGGTGCCTTGGAACGAGTATCAGACCACCTCTTGGTCCCGCTGGCAGGAAAACCGCGACAAATTCTTTGGCAGATTTATACAAAGCGTAGTCTACTATGCGCAGGAGCAACAGAACGCCCTATCGCGTTCGAAAATAATGATCGGCCCGGTATTATGTTGGCCGGAGCAATGCGCAGTTATGCCAATCGATGGGCAGTCACCCCGTCACAATCTGTCGCTATTTTTACTAACAACGATGATGGCCACAAAACTGCCATAGATTTGAAAGCACTAGGCGTAAATATTGCTGGCGTAGTAGATATCCGCCTGGATGCACCAGATAGTGATCTCTACGAGGTCATTGCTGGCGGCCAAGTAATCGACACCAATGGCCGTTTAGGCTTAACTTCCATAACTGTTTCAACGCCGAATGGTAAAACTCGCTGTTTAACCTGTGGCGCCTTAGGTGTCTCAGGAGGCTGGAACCCAAACATTCACCTGACTAGCCATCACAGAGGTCGACCAGTGTGGAATGACGATATAGCTGCCTTTTGCCCGCCCATAGATGGGCCGGCTGGCCTGAGTGTAGCTGGAGCTGCATTAGGCAGTTTTACAACGACGGGCGCTCTATTATCAGGTGCCAAACAAGCGACAGAAGCACTTGAAGAATTGGGGTTTAAAACAAAGAAAGCTGTTCTCCCAGAGGCAGAGGGAACCATTACTAAAATGACCCCATTTTGGTATGTTGAAGGGTGCACAAGAGCGTGGCTGGATCAGCAGAACGACGTCACTGTGAAAGATGTCAAACTTTCACATCAAGAAAACTTTGTAAGTGTTGAGCATCTGAAAAGATACACCACTTTAGGGATGGCCACTGATCAAGGAAAAACTTCAAATATGGGTGGTTTAGCCATTATGGCCGAACTGACTGGAAAAACCATACCACAGGTAGGCACTACAATCTTTCGCCCGCCTTACACCCCCACAGCAATTGGAGCATTTGCAGGCAGGGATCGTGACAAAGATTTTCGTCCAATCCGTAAAACACCAAGTCACAAGTGGGCTGAAGAACAGGGGGCAGTTTTTGTTGAGGTTGGTATGTGGCTGCGGGCTCAATGGTTTCCGAAATCAAACGAAAGACATTGGCGTGAAAGCGTAGATAGAGAAGTCCTGGCGACCCGAAATTCTGTCGGAATATGCGACGTAACAACCTTGGGGAAAATAGACGTACAGGGCTCTGACGCAGCAATATTTCTTAATAAAATATATGCAAACGGATTTGCAAAACTCGCTATTGGAAAGACCCGGTACGGATTGATGTTGCGCGAGGATGGCATCGTAATGGATGACGGCACAGCCGGACGGTTAGCTGAAGACCACTTTGTTGTAACTACAACAACTGCCAACGCCGTACCAGTTTATCGCCACATGGAATTCGCGCGGCAATGCCTCTGGCCAGATCTTGATGTGCAATTGATCTCAACTACGGAGTCATGGGCTCAATATGCCGTCGCTGGGCCTAATGCCCGAAGGTTATTACTGAAGGTAGTTGACCCTAGCTTTGATATTTCTAACGAAGCTTTTCCCTTCATGGGCTGCGCAAATATAACTGTTTTTGGCGGCTTAAGAGCAAGACTATTTAGGATTTCTTTTTCTGGTGAATTAGCTTTCGAAATTGCTGTCCCAACTCGTTACGGAGATGCCATGATGCGGCGCCTAATGAAGGAAGGTGAAGAGTTTGATGTGACACCTTATGGGACAGAAGCACTCGGCGTAATGCGCATAGAAAAAGGTCACGCAACCGGAAACGAATTAAACGGCACCACTACAGCCCTTAATCTTGGAATGGGTTTAATGGTATCAAAAAAGAAAGATAGCATTGGCTCCACGCTATCGGAGCGTGTCGGAATGAACCCAGAGGATGCATTGAAATTAGTAGGGTTCAGACCAGTTAACCCTAAAGACCCAGTTCCAGCAGGCAGCCATTTAATGACGAAAGGCGACCCCGTAGACGCAGCACATGATCAGGGGTATATAACTTCAGCATGCTACTCACCAAATTTAGGTTACTCTATTGCAATTGGTTACCTGAAATCTGGTGACACTCGCAAAGGTGAAATAATGCGGCTTGTAAGTCCATTAGCTGGGTATGACCACGAGGTTGAGGTAGTTAGTGCACATTTCTTAGATCCAGAAGGGGAGCGAATGCGTGCATAATTTATCAGCAATTACCGCTCTTAATGGAACTGAACCACGTATCGACCAACAGGGTCCAATCACGCTCACTGAAGAACCAAATTTTGCGATGGCTACAGTCGCAGCTCGCAATGGTGGCCAACGCGCTACTATGTCGGCAATTCGCCGTATTATTGGCTCTAACGCTCCAAAGCCTGGCCAGTTTTCAGGTGACAATGTTACTGCTTTTTGGATGGGTCCAGATCAGTGGATGTTAGAAGCACCTTACCACAGTCACGAAATGTTATTTGAGCAAGTAATAGTGGAAGTTAAGGGGAAGGCATCAGTTACCGAGCAGTCAGATGGTTGGTGTCGATTT
>JAFMEA010000065.1 GCA_017856985.1 Planktomarina sp. | reverse complement strand
CTCGCGACTGATATCGAAATGTCCACACCTGATGGATATGTTTCAACAAGTTGGCAAAGTGGCTACGGTGATTATGTCATGAAACCTGATCTATCTACAATTAGACCAGTGCCATGGCTGGAGGCTACTGCACTAGTATTGTGTGATGTACTTGATCACCACACTAAAAAGGCTGTTTCTCATTCGCCGCGTGCTGTATTAAAAAAGCAAATATCAAGCCTAGGAGAATTAGGTTTTGAAGCTAAAATGGCAACTGAACTTGAATTCTTTTTGTTTGAAGAAAGCTTCGACTATATTCGTAAATCAGGTTTCAAAGACCTAAAACCAATAAGCGGATACAACGAAGATTATCACATTTTTCAAACCACAAAAGAAGAAGGTGTAATGCGGCCAATTCGTAATCACCTTTTTGAGGCTGGCCTGCCTATTGAAAATACAAAAGGCGAAGCTGAGGCAGGACAAGAAGAGCTGAATATTCGATATTCTTCGGCATTGGATTGTGCTGATCATCACTCGATTGCGAAACATGCCATAAAAGAAATTGCCTGGCAAAATGGCCATGCAGCAACCTTTTTACCAAAATGGGATATGGATCGAGTAGGTTCATCCAGCCATATCCACCAATCATTATGGAAGAATGGAACGTCAGCGTTCTTTGATAAATCAGCAAAACATGGAATGTCTAAAGTAATGAAGTATTATATGGCTGGTTTAATAAAATATGCTCCAGATTATACCTATTTCTTAGCTCCAAACATTAATAGCTATAAACGATTTTCAAAAGGGACATTTGCGCCCACAAAAACCGTTTGGTCCATAGATAATAGGACTGCGGGATTTCGTTTATGTGGAGAGGGTACCGAAGGTGTGCGTGCAGAATGCCGAATTGGTGGCTCTGATCTAAACCCCTATTTAGCACAGGCAGTGATGTTAGCTGCTGGAATTAAGGGCATACAAGAAAAAATGGATTTATCACCTGCAACGACAGGTGATGTCTACAACGATACACAGGCTGCAAATATTCCGCAGACTTTACGAGCCGCAACTGAAAAACTCCGCAATTCAAGTTTTCTGCGTGAGGCGTTGGGGGAAGACGTTGTCGATCATTACGTTCGCGCTGCAGAATGGGAACAAGAAGAATTTGATCGTGTAGTTACTGATTGGGAAATCAAACGTGGATTTGAAAGGGCGTAATCCAATGAATGTGCGATGTATCTCTCCAATTGATGGAACTGTTTACGCTGAACGTGAGATTTCAACGCGCTCTGAGGCCAATATAGCCATTGAACGCGCAAAATTAGCACAAGTTTCTTGGGCGGGACGACCATTGTCTGAGCGTATCTCACTCGTGCAAGCAGGCGTAGCAGCTGTTGGAGCTATGAACCAGGAGGTTATATTGGAACTCGCTCACCAAATGGGCCGTCCAGTACGTTACGGTGGTGAATTTGGAGGATTCAATGAGCGTGCCAGCTATATGGCTGAGATTGCACAAGAGGCGTTGGCACCCATTCAAGTTGAGGATAGTAACGAATTCCTTCGTATTATTAAACGCGTCCCTCATGGCGTAGTTCTTGTTGTAGCACCTTGGAATTATCCGTATATGACCGCAATCAATACAATTGCTCCTGCTCTGATTGCGGGCAATTCAGTGATATTGAAGCACTCCTCGCAAACGCTCTTAGTGGGGGAGCGCTTGGCCACTGCGTTTCATTCTGTGGGGATCCCTAAAGATGTTTTTATAAATGTATTCCTGGACCACAAGACTACAACCGACTTAATTTCGGATCGTTCCTTTAACTATGTAAACTTTACTGGCTCGGTTGAGGGAGGCAAAGCCATTGAGACTGCAGCCAGTGGCACGTTTGCTGGCATCGGATTAGAGCTGGGTGGTAAAGATCCGGGATATGTCATGGAAGACGCAGACCTTGATGCCGCAGTCGATACCTTAATTGATGGAGCTATGTTCAATTCGGGCCAGTGCTGCTGTGGCATTGAACGGATTTATGTTCATGAAAGCTTGTTCGAGGCGTTTGTTCAAAAGGCGGTGGCAATTGTGAGCCGCTATAAGCTTGGTAATCCACTCGATTCCGAAACCACACTCGGGCCAATGGCACATGTGCGGTTTGCAGATGAAGTACGTAGACAAACAAGCGAAGCAATTGATGAGGGTGCCAAGGCACATATTGATCCTGCCATTTTCCCTCAGAATGGTGGAGCATATTTAATGCCTCAAATTTTGACTAATGTGACCCATAATATGCGAATAATGCGTGAGGAAAGCTTTGGCCCAGTTGTGGGAATTATGTCTGTCAAAAACGATTTTGAGGCGATCCAACTAATGAACGACAGTAATTTTGGGCTGACCGCATCTCTTTGGACGCAAGACCAAATACGTGCAGAAAAAATTGCAGATCAAATAGAAACTGGTACTGTCTTTATGAATCGTGCTGATTATCTTGATCCAGGACTATGTTGGACAGGATGCAAAGATACTGGGCGCGGAGGTGGTCTATCAGTGATCGGTTATCATAACCTAACACGTCCTAAATCATATCATATGAAGAAGTAGTAAAATATGAACATTACAGCAAACTGGTCTTACCCAACAGCAATTCGCTTTGGCGCTGGTCGTATTTCTGAAATTCCTGAAGCCTGTGCAACTGCTGGAATAAAAAAACCGCTTTTGATTACAGACCGTGGCCTTGCCAGCATGGACATTACTTCAAAAACGTTAAATTTTCTTGAAGCTGCAGGTTTGGGTTGCTCGATGTTTTCAGACGTTGATCCCAACCCAAATGAAAAGAATGCTGCTGCGGGTATTGAAGCTTACAACAGTGGTGGCCATGACGGTGTTATCGCTTTTGGCGGTGGCTCTGGCCTTGACCTTGGCAAACTAGTTGCCTTCATGGCAGGTCAAACCCGATCACTTTGGGATTTTGAAGATATTGGGGACTGGTGGAAACGGGCTGATTCATCTGCAATTGCTCCTATCGTGGCTGTTCCCACCACCGCAGGAACTGGATCTGAGGTTGGTCGTGCTTCAGTCATTACCAACTCTGAAACAGAACAAAAAAAGATTATTTTTCATCCAAAACTTCTTCCAACAATAGTAATCTGTGACCCTGAGCTAACTATTGGGATGCCAAACAGCATTACTGCAGGCACTGGTCTTGATGCATTCGCTCATTGTGTTGAGGCGTTTTGTTCTCCGCATTATCATCCTATGTCGCAAGGTATGGCGCTGGAAGGGATGCGTCTAGTTAAAGATTATCTTCCACGTGCCTATGCTGATGGAAATGATATTGAGGCGCGCGCACACATGATGTCTGCCGCTATTATGGGGGCCACGGCATTTCAAAAGGGGCTTGGCGCCATCCACGCTTTATCACACCCAATTGGAGCAATCTATCACACGCACCATGGCACAACGAATGCAGTCTGCATGCCAGCGGTGTTACAGTTTAACAAACCTGCTATTTCTGATGTTATGACCCAAGCAACTAATTATCTCTCAATAGCGAATGGCTTTGATGGATTTTGCAGTTTTGTTGATGATTTTAACTCATCACTTGGTATTCCGCGCCGGCTCTCTGGATTAGGGGTAGATCAGCCAGATATTGAACGCATTGTTGTAGATGCCCTGAGTGACCCTAGTACAGGCGGCAACCCAATTAAGATGACAAAGAAGAATACAACAAAACTGTTGCTTGAAATTGTTTAAACGCACTGTTTGAACTGCCCAATTTCTTGAATACTCTTAGATCGTTATCTGCAGAGCTAGTGCCAAATTCTTGGTTATGTTTGAGCGCAATGAATGGTATTACAGGCCGTGAAGTTTATTTTACTTACTTGTTAATAAAAGATTAAAAAAAGGCTACCAATGATGGCTGTTAAGTTAAGGACGGATCCCACACTGAATTATAAATCTCACTTACTGATACCGGGCAGGATGAAACGCTAATAAATCGGCGTTACCAGGTTTTTTGTTTACCATATCGGCAATTAACCGACCAGTTTTTGGACCCCCCGTTAAGCCCACATGTTGATGACCAAAGGCAATATGCGCGTTATCGCAAGTTGTGGCCGCACCTATTACTGGCAAGCTATCAGTGGTGGCTGGTCTGCGGCCCATCCACTCGGTCATATGTTCATACTTTAATTCTGGAAATAGTGCTTTAACCTGGCGTTTTACTAGCGCGATGGGGGCGTTTTTTGCTGGCGCATCCGCACTAGCAAATTCGACTACACCAGCACAACGAATGCGCCCTTTCATGGGTGTAATCACAAACTTCCCTGCAGCAACCATCATCGGTGCCTTAGGCATCATATTGGGCTCATGAAGCTCAATGTGATAACCACGTTCACTCTCCAACGCAATTTTTTTAATACCTAGTTTTTTTGCTATCCCACCAGACCAGGCACCCATAGCTAAAATTATATGGTCACCAGATATTTTGCCTTGGTCAGTAATTAGTGCTCGGCACTGGCTCTCATGTATATCAATGTCCTCAATACTAGCTGCGATAACCTGTCCACCTTCTGCCTGAAAATGCGTTATCAAGGAGGCTAGATATGCTCCAGGATCTGAGATGCGGCCATGGTTTTTATAACATGCCACTTTGGCAAATTGATTGTAATACATTGGATCACGTTCAGCGTAAGTTGCACCATCAAGTTCCTCAACTACAAACCCATGCATGCGGCGTAGGTCACGGGTCCAGCTGTCCGCAATAAAGCTACCATTAGTGGCATAGCCAAAACAATAATCGTCATTGCTGATAAAACCCTCTGCACCGGTACCTGCGGCAAGAGACTGATGTTGTTCGTGACTGTCACCTAAAAGATAGGCCATATTTTTTGCGTAGTGTTGAACATGATCGATCCGCGCAAAACTTAAGTATTTCAACAAAAAGGGCAAAAGACGGGGCAGGTGGGCCCATTGCAAGAACAAAGGTTCATTTTTGTTAAATAGCATTTTTGGTACTTTTTTTAACAATCCTGGCACGGAAACTGGAATTAAAGCCCCAGCAGCTAAAACTCCCGCGTTACCAAAACTTGTTCGGGTGCGGTCTTCCATTCGATCGACTAAGGTTACAATATGGCCAGCCCTTTGTAGCCAAATAGCTGACGAAACTCCAACGATACCGGCTCCCGCAACTACAACATTAACCATTACAACCCCCCTCTAAATGCACTTAGCCAAGTATTACTTCTCTCAGTCTTTAAGCGGCTGGTTTTTCTGGATCCAATTAACGCATTCATTAAAAACGTGAGTAAATTCCTCACCTTCCATAATGTAATGTGAAAAGGTCGAAAACTCTTTGTATTCGCAGTTTTTACCCATGAGTTGCTGCAGTTTTCTTGCGATTGATATTGGAGTGATCCTATCTCGTCCACAGCCTATTAAAAGTGTTTTGCAGGAATACCCTGAAAAGTTAATTTCTGTAGGGCAATTTTTGAAAAAAAATGGAAAACCGATTTCACAGAGGGCTTTGCCAGATTCGGCAGAATTGCTTAACTCAAAAACTTCTTTTGCCCGATTTTCAGATAGATCGTGCAAAACTCCATATCTGGCTGATTTATATCTCGGCGGCACAGGCCTTTTCCAAAATTTCCATCGGAAAATATTGAGAATAAATATTCTTAGTACGCTAAGAGAAATAGCATTTATTCCTTTGGGTGCTGCTGGCGTTATAAGGATCCCCATCTTAGTAAGGTTTAACGCACATAACTTAAGTGCGAGTAATCCCCCCATTGAATGTCCAATAACTATTGGTTTTTCGTTAAGGTTACCTATCAAATCTTTGAGATCTAAAATGTAGTCGTTGAGACTGAGGTCTCCAATTTTTGGATTTACTCCCTCAATTTGATGGTGTCTGAGCGTAGGGATTATTACTTCAAACCCTGATTCTGTAAGTTGATTTTTAAAGTTCACCCACTCCGCCCCGACACTTCCTGCGCCGTGAATCAGTAAAACAGTCTTGGTTTGATTGATTTTGGAGGCTGATTGTTGGGTCATTTTGTTCGCGACACTGAGTGTAATACTGAGACTATTGATATTGCGTGCATAAGGTTTATCCCATTTTATATCAAAGCTTACCAGTATTCACCTCTCTGTGAAGGCTTAATATGTGGGGGAATGTGCCAACACAATAGCAGTGCCAGAAGTTTGCATCAACTGACTATCTATTGCTGTCAACATTTAAAATCTATTTAATAAAATTTGGTTTATTGTTGTCCGATGATTACCATAATCGCACCAGCTGTTACAAAGAATGTTACAAGGCTATGCCACCATTTTAGGTCTTCATTTTTAAATACAAATATACTTAAGAATAATGTCCAAACAGGTGTAGTTACCATAAGTGATGCTGAAAGTGAAACAGTCCCAAAGATCAGTGAAATTTGAAGTGCTAAAATCCCAGTGCCGATAAGAAGACCATTTAAAACAAAGAAGGCGTGCCCTTTATGAAATGAAATAATGCGCCTTGGAGAACCAACTGACAGGACCATGGCTCCGATAACACCCGTAGATACAGAAGCCATAACAAGCATTGCGAATAGAGGTTCTGTAAGGAGATTATAGCCCGCTTTTGTAAGAGGTTGAGATATTGCACGCGCAAGAGCGGCTCCAATGGGCAGCAGCAGCAAATAAAATGCTTTATTGTTCATACTTATACCACGCCCAAATGCGGCTAATAACAGGCCTGAGATCAGTGCAAGAATTCCAAGTATTTGAAGTGGTGTAACAATCTCTCCTAAAAATAGAACAGCTGGAACCACAGCGAATACTGGCAAAAAGGCATTAAATGCCGATGTTAACGTGGGACCCACGTGTTTTACTGACAATATTTGAAATCTCTGGCCCATTGCTGGAAATAATAACCCTGCAATCACAAAAAATAGGGTAGCCTTCGACAGCCAAAATTCCCAACGAAGATTCCAGATTGCAACAAACCAGAATACAACTGCTATTGTTGCTACAGAAATAAATGTTCCAGACAAATCATCTAAAAATGAAAGCGCTTTTTTTTGAGTTTGCGCGGCCAAGGCAAATAAAATAGCGGCAACCAATCCAAAAATAACCGCGGCAATCATCGATAAAGGGTTCCCAATTTTTATTTAATTATATTTAGCCCAAGCCCTAGCGGATTTGTTCATCAATGCAATCTTCTTTTGTTATTGCAGATGACAATTTTTATCTGTTTTAAAATTAGGTGGCATTAGGTAAACTGTACACCTGTGTGGTGGAGGCAAGTAAATATGGATAATACTTTTGACGAAGAACTTGAAGATCGGTTTCTTCGGTATGCTGCCATCGACAGCCAAAGTGATGAGAATTCTTTAAGTTCTCCAAGTACCAAAATTCAGTTTGATATGCTCGATCTACTTAAGAAAGAGTTAATGGAAATTGGTGCTGAAGATGTTTCAGTGACTGACTATGGCGTGGTGTTAGCGACTATTCCTGGTAACATAGATGCCCCCATCATTGGATTCCTGGCGCATGTGGATACTGCACCTCAATACAATGCCACTGGTGTTAAGCCCCGGGTAATTCGAGGCTATAATGGTGGTGATATCACCTATCCTGACACGCCTGATTTGGTTTTATCACCCACAGAATATCCTTATTTGGCTGAAAAAGTTGGCCAAGACATCGTAACTGCCTCTGGAACCACATTATTGGGTGCGGATGATAAGGCAGGGGTTGCCATAATTATGACTGCTGCCCGTCACATGTTAAACAATCCTGAATTGCGACATGGACCTATTCGCATTGCTTTTACCCCTGATGAAGAAATTGGTCGTGGCGTGAGTTCAAAATTGCCTAAGGACTTTGGAGTAGAATTTGCCTATACTTTTGATGGCCAAGAGGTTGGTGAGATCGAATATGAAAGTTTTTCGGCTGACGGCGCTCTCGTCATAATAAAGGGTGTTTCGATTCATCCGGGGCTTGCAACTGGAAAGATGGTAAGTGCTATTCAGTTAGCTTCCAAGATTATTGCAATCTTACCGCAAGCAACGATGACGCCTGACACAACTGCTGACCGTGAAGGGTTTATTCACTGCACTGATATGACTGGCGATGCTGCAATGATGAAACTCAAATTCATCCTTCGTGATTTTGAACTTGAGGGCCTTAATGAAAAACGAGAATTGCTGAAACAAGTTTGTGCCGCTGTTCAGGTATCTGAACCGCGCTCGACTATTACCTGTGAGATTAACCCACAATATCGAAATATGCGTTACTGGCTGGAAACAGACATGGCTCCAGTCAACATCGCCCGCGAAGCTGCCCTTAAACTTGGTGTCCAACCAAGATCTGTTCCAATTCGTGGCGGTACTGACGGTTCGCGTTTGACCGAAATGGGCATTCCTACCCCAAACTTGTTTACGGGTATGCAAAATATTCATGGCCCGCTTGAATGGATTTCAATTCAGGATATGTCAAAGGCGACAGATCTTTGTTTAACAATTTCCAGTCTTGCGGCAAAGTCCCCAACGTAAGGCCGGCCTTATTGCTGACAACTACTTTGTGAGGGATTTAATCTTGCCACCAAGGACGCGAAATCTATTGTGATAAATAGAATTAAATCTCTTTGTAGATTCATTTCTTGACCGATTGGTCAAATTGACTGTTAATAATACATATCCGTAGGGGGGATCTATTATGAAATATTTTAACAGACGTTATATAATGGCGGTAACTGCCGCGACTTCGTTAATTGTCAGTGTGAGCGGTGCTTTTGCCGCTGGGCCAATTAAAGTTGCAGGAATTTATACTGTACCAGTTGAACAACAGTGGGTTAGCCGAATACATAAGGCTGCGCTAACTGCTGAGGCGCGTGGTGACATTGAATACACGTTCTCTGAGAATGTAAGCAATACAGATTATGCGCGCGTAATGCGTGAATATGCTGAAGCTGGTAACACCTTGATTGTGGGTGAAGTTTTTGGAGCAGAGCAGGAGGCGCGTGAAGTTGCTAGCGACTACCCTGGAGTTTCATTTTTGATGGGCTCTAGTTTTAAAGAAGATGCATCATTGAAAAATTTCTCTGTCTTCGACAACTACATTCAAGATGCGTCCTATCTATCGGGTATTATCGCTGGAGCCATGAGTGAGTCAGGAAACATTGGTATGGTGGGTGGTTTTCCAATACCTGAAGTTAATCGATTGATGCATGCCTTTATGGCGGGTGCGCGTGAAATGAACCCAAATATTGAGTTTCAAGTTAGCTTTATTGGTAGCTGGTTTGATCCGCCCAAAGCAAAAGAAACGGCCTTCGCGATGATTGAAAATGGAGTTGATGTCTTGTATGCAGAACGCTTTGGAGTTTCTGATGCGGCGCAAGAAAAAGGTATATTGGCTATTGGCAATGTCATTGATACGCAAGGAGATTACCCCAATACCGTGGTAGCGTCTGCAATTTGGAATTTTGAGCCAACACTGGACGCAGCAATTTCTGCGGTCCAAGCTGGTACCTTCATGGCTGCTGACTATGGAATTTATTCCTTCATGAAGCAGGGAGGCACTGAATTAGCACCGCTGGGGACATTCGATGGGAAAGTGCCTGCAGCTGCTATGAAATTGGTTGCTAAGCGACAGGCGGAGATTAAGTCTGGGGCGTTTTCTGTAACAATTAATGATGACGAACCTTCTTAATCTTAAATTAATATGTCAAAATCGTCTGTTGAGGCACTTTGCCTGAACGCTATCACTAAATGTTTTGGAGAACTGACTGCAAATGATGCAGTCAGTTTTTCAAT
>JAFMEA010000019.1 GCA_017856985.1 Planktomarina sp. | reverse complement strand
CCATTTGAATCGCGCACAAGCACGCCACCCGGCACTGGAATTACTTTGCCCCCATAAACACCGTTCACAGCCGCCATAAAATAAGCTTGCTGTTCTGCGCGCGCCATCTGAGCACTGCCCGGCATTCCCAACATTACAGTGCCGTAAGCCTTCCCTTGAGCAATCGCAAATCGACCAGGAGCCGCGCCATCTTGACGTTCAAAAGCAATCACATGGCCACCAGCATCGAGGACTACCGTGGATAATGGTTTCATCCCCATCTCCTGTCCTTTTTTTGCAGTTGCAATAATTATCGTTCGTGCGTCATTCAGTGAAATACCTACCATTATTTATTTCTTTCAATATCCAGTTTATCTTTTAGGTAATAAGACCATATTCAGGAAGCATTAGACACCAATTATGTTTGTAAAGCCTTAAACTCTAATCTCCGGCGATGTAAAACTGGCTCCGTATACCCAGAGGGCTGTTTCTGGCCCTCAAAAACCAGGTCACAGGCTGCAGCAAATGCAATGCCATCAAAATTGGGCGCCATTGCAATATAAGTTGGATCATCAAGGTTTTGTTCATCAACTACGCCAGCCATTTTTTTCATCGCCGTCATCACCATTTCTCGATCAATAACTTCATGGTGAAGCCAATTAGCTAATGCTTGCGACGAAATTCGGCATGTTGCTCTATCCTCCATTAATCCAACATCATGAATATCTGGTACTTTTGAGCATCCAATACCACTGTCGACCCACCTAACAACGTATCCCAAAATTCCTTGAGCATTATTTTCCATCTCTTGTACCAATTCGTCTGGTGACCAATTGTTACCCTGCGATACAGGTATCGTAAGCAATTCAGTCAAGCCCCAGCGAGGGCCATTAACTTTTAAATGCTGCTGTACACTCTTAACGTCGACTTGATGATAATGGGTAACGTGTAAAGTTGCTGCGGTTGGGCTCGGGACCCATGCACAAGTTGCGCCAGATTTAGGATGTCCTATTTTCTGCGCAAGCATATCTGCCATTAAGTCAGGCATTGCCCACATTCCTTTGCCAATCTGAGCTTTGCCCTGAAAACCACAAGCGAGGCCTATGTCTACATTGCGATCCTCGTAGGCGTTAATCCAAGGAGAGAGTTTCATTTGGCCTTTTGGGATCATTGGTCCCGCCTCCATGGAGGTATGGATTTCATCTCCAGTGCGATCTAAAAATCCTGTGTTAATGAAAGCTACTCTTTGTTTGGCTGCATAAATACATGCTTTCAAATTGACGCTAGTCCTGCGCTCTTCGTCCATAATTCCTAATTTAACAGTATTTTGGGGAAGACCCAAAATTCGTTCAACAAAACTGAAAATCTCATCTGTAAATGCTACTTCATCTGGACCATGCATTTTGGGCTTTACTACATAAACAGAGCCGTAAAGCGAGTTCCCTCCTTGTTGATCTACGTCATGCATTGCAATCAGAGTTGTACAAAGCGCATCTAACAAACCCTCACCAATTTCTAATCCGTCCCGATCGATTACAGCTGGATTTGTCATCAAGTGGCCTACGTTACGAATTAACATCAACGCCCGACCTTTAAGGGTATGCCTACTCCCAGCTTGTAGATAAGTTAAATCGTTATTCAAAACTCGATCAAAAGTTTTACCCGCTTTGGTAACGCTTTCATGCAGATCACCACGCATCAGTCCCAACCAGTTTTTATAGGCTAAAACCTTGTCTGAAGCATCAACAGCTGCGACAGAATCTTCACAATCCATTATTACAGAGACCGCACTCTCCAAAATAATATCATCTACATTGGCCTTGTCATCAGACCCAATTTTACCAGTAGAATCAATTTTAATTATAATATGAAGCCCATTTTTTATCAAAAATAATTCAACTATTTCATTGTAATTATTCTGATTCATTCCAACATATTGCTCGGGGAAAGCTAAAGCTGGCACCAATTGATTATTTTTAATTTGATAACTAACCACCTGTGAATGCGATCCGTGGGCTAGCGGAACAACCTTATCCAGATAGTCTTTTGCCCAAGAAATCACGCGTTTGCCACGAGCCACATCGTAAACTTGAGACAAAGGCAAATCACCCATTGCATCTGTCCCATAAATGGCATCATAAAGGCTACCCCAGCGCGCATTGGCGGCGTTTAATGCGTAACGCGCGTTCATAATTGGAACAACCAACTGCGGGCCCGGAATGGACGCAATTTCAGGATCCACATTTTGTGTAGAAATCTTAAATTCATTAGGCTCAGCAACAAGGTAACCAATTTCACTTAGAAAGGCATGATAAGCGGCTGAATCATGTTCCCTGCCACGATTATCAATATGCCACTGATCAATTTTAGCCTGCATAACTTCACGTTCGGCTAATAGTGTTCGGTTTTTTGGGCCCAGCTCATGCGTTATTTCGGACAAACCAGTCCAAAAATGATCAGGTGTTACACGTAAACCAGGCAAAACCTGTGTTTCAATAAAATTGAAAAGTTCTTCCGCAACAGAAAGGCCGGCGACTAAAGTACGGTTTGTCATACAGTAAGGCTCCAAAATTCAGCATAAGTTTACAATTGTCTACTTTTGATAATCCGAATAGCTTTCAGCGCGCTTACAGGCAAGCCAAGTTGGTAGTTATTTTTGCTCAAACCGTCTTTTTAAAACAACTGTAGAATGAACAAAAAATATGCAGAGCAGATATTACAACTGACACTCAATAACGTTATATGCACTAAAAAGGTATGGAGCACTCATGACAAATCAAGACAGACCAACAATTTACCTTTCTGATTACCAGCCGCCTGCTTTTCTTATTGACCATGTAGAGTTGGAATTTAAGTTACATCCAACTAAGACGCGAGTCTTATCCAAGATAAAGTTCAGGAAGAATCCCAGTAGCCAAGAAACAGATTTCTTTCTTTTTGGTGAAGAACTTAAATTGATTTCATCTCAAATTAACGGTGTTGATGTGAAACCTCAGCTTTCTAGTTCAGGTCTCAGCTGCGACGTTCCAGATACACCTTTTACCTGGCAAGCCGAGGTTGAGATTAATCCAAGTTCCAATACAGAATTGTCCGGTCTTTATATGTCGAATGGAATGTTTTGCACACAGTGCGAACCAGAAGGCTTCAGGAGGATTACCTATTATCCAGATCGGCCAGATGTAATGGCGCCCTTTGATGTGACAATTCATAGTGAACTGCCGCACACCCTATCCAATGGAGAGCCATTAGGACGTAAAAAAAATACGTCAAAATGGCACGATCCGTGGCCAAAGCCATCTTATCTTTTTGCTTTGGTAGGCGGAACATTTGAAGTATTTTCTGACGATTTCACAACAATGTCTGGCAAACGAGTAGATCTAAATATTTATGTTCGTAAAGGTGACGAAGATAAATGCACTTTCGCCATGGAATCTCTCCAAAGCAGTATGCGTTGGGATGAAAAAAACTATAATCGTGAGTATGATCTTAGTGTTTTCAACATCGTTGCAGTTGATGATTTCAATATGGGAGCCATGGAGAATAAAGGTTTGAATATTTTCAATTCATCGGCCGTCCTAGCCAGCGCCCAAACTTCAGTGGATCGTAATTTTGAAAGTATTGAGGCGATAATTGCGCACGAGTACTTCCACAATTGGACAGGTAATCGCATAACTTGTCGTGATTGGTTTCAATTGAGTTTAAAAGAAGGTCTTACAGTATTCAGAGATCAAGAGTTTAGTGCCGATATGCGTAATACTGATGTAAGAAGGATTGAGGATGTAAAAGCGCTTCGCAACCGTCAGTTTCGAGAAGATAACGGCCCGCTAGCACACTCTGTGAGACCTGAAAGCTTTATTGAGATTAATAATTTCTATACGGCGACAGTCTATGAAAAAGGTGCTGAACTAATTAGAATGATAAAAACACTAGTTGGTGAAGACAGCTATAAAGTTGCCCTTGATCTTTATTTCAAAAGGCACGACGGCAAAGCCTGTACAATTGAAGATTGGTTACAGGTATTTAGCGACACTACCGGTGAAGATTTCAACCAGTTTAAGCTGTGGTATAGTCAAGCTGGCACACCACAAATCAAAGTTGATGAGAGTTTTGTCGATGGCACATTGATCCTTGATGTAAGTCAATCCATACCCGATACACCGGGGCAAAAAAACAAGCAGCCATTGGTCATCCCAATTGCGATAGGTTTGTTAGACACAGATGGGTGTGAGGTACTCCCAACCCAAATATTAACCCTAGATCAATCATCCCAAAGCTTTTCGTTCAATGACTTTAAAGAAAAACCAATTCTCTCAGTCTTGCGTAAATTTTCCGCACCAGTAATTTTAAAGCATACAAATACAGAAGCTGAACAGTTAGTCCTACTTAAACACGATACAGATATGTTCAATCGTTATGAAATTAGTCGGAATTTAGGCCTTGAAAGCTTGGTTGGAATGGTGCTGCACGGCACATCAGAAAAAACTGTTTATATTGAATCGTTACTAGAGGTAATGGAAGATGAGGATCTAGACCCAGCCTTCCGTGCACTTTGTTGCACTCTGCCCAATCAGGATGAAATAGCAAAAGCTCTTGCAGATCTACAGCAGATACCAGATCCAATCGAGATACATCATGCGCACAAAGCTCACTCCATGCGGATGGCTAAACTAGGTTACAGTACTTTTACTAAAGTATATAATAAGCATATAGTTATAGGAGATTACTTACCAAATGAAGTGGATTGCGGTCATCGCGCTCTATCTAACCTTGCATTGCATTATATAAGCTTCTTGGACAATGGCACCTTGGCCGAACAACAATTCAAAAATGCAAATAATATGACCCTCCAGCTGTCAGCTCTTAGTAACCTCGTAAAAGCTGGCAACGGGGCACAAGCCCTTGCAAAATTTTATGAACAGTGGCGCAATGAAAGACTTGTTATCGACAAATGGTTTAGCCTGCAGGTTGTAAGTTGTGACCCAGAAGTTGCTGTTTCTATAGCCACCACTCTCACAAAACACACCGATTTTACATTAAAAAACCCTAATAGATTTCGTGCTTTGATTGGAGCGTTAGCCATGACACCCGCGGCCTTTCATCAACCCGATGGTTCAGCATATAATCTGATTGCTAACCAGTTAATCGCTTTGGATGATTTAAATCCGCAACTGTGCGCCCGCGTAACTACAGCCTTTGACACTTGGAAACTATACGATAAAAATCGGCAATCGATGATAAATTCTGCATTAAAGCGCATAGCTAATAAACCGGATCTATCACGCGATACAGGTGAAATTTTGGACCGGTTGCTAAGTGCATAGAATTACCTCAAAATACAAATTTAATGTATGATCATGAACAGACGTCTTGTTCCTTTTTGCCGTTGGCAATATAATGAAAATAAATAATTTATTAGTTGAGTCATCAAAATGCTGGATCAAACAATGCCAATACCAGCGCCGAAGGTTATCGCCGGCGCTAAATATAATTGGGAACTTGTTATTGGACTGGAAGTCCACGCACAGGTAAGTAGCAACGCTAAGCTTTTTTCTAGTGCCTCAACTACATTTGGCGCAGAACCTAATTCAAACGTGGCATTTGTAGACGCTGGCATGCCTGGTATGCTGCCTGTAATAAATGAAGAATGTGTAGCACAAGCCGTAAGAACAGGGTTAGGCCTTCAAGCTACTATCAATTTATCATCATCCTTTGACCGGAAAAACTATTTTTATCCGGACTTGCCACAAGGCTATCAGATTAGCCAATTATACCACCCTATAGTAGGCGAAGGTGAAGTATTTGTAGAAATGGGAGATGGATCCGCACGCACCGTTCGGATTGAGCGTATTCACCTTGAGCAAGACGCGGGGAAGTCTGTTCATGACATGGACCCTAACAACTCTTTTGTCGATCTAAACCGCACTGGTGTTGCCTTAATGGAGATAGTCAGTCGTCCTGATATCCGTGGACCCGAGGAAGCGGCTGCTTACGTAATTAAATTGCGTCAAATCATGCAATATCTGGGAACATGTGATGGAAATATGCAGAATGGCAGTCTCAGAGCTGATGTAAATGTTTCAGTATGCCGTCCAGGTGACTACGAAAAATATCAAGCCACGCAAGACTTTGATCATCTTGGGACCCGTTGTGAAATTAAAAACATGAATTCAATGCGGTTTATGCAAGCAGCTATTGACTTTGAAGCTAGGCGCCAAATAGCAATTTTAGAAGATGGGGGCATCATTAATCAAGAAACTCGGCTGTATGACTCAGATAAGAATGAAACCCGATCTATGCGTTCAAAAGAGGAAGCACATGACTATAGGTATTTTCCTTGCCCTGATCTGCTACCGCTCGAAATAGAACAGAATTGGGTGGATGACCTCGAAGCAAAATTACCAGAATTGCCTGATGCCAAGAAATTACGTTTCATTTCTAGTTTCAACCTATCAAATTATGATGCCGGTGTTTTGACAGCAGAAAAACAAAACGCGACCTATTTTGAACAAGTGGCCAGAGGTCGTGACGGAAAAACCGCAGCAAACTGGGTAATAAACGAGTTGTTTGGTAGAATGAAAAAGGAGGACGCAAAAATTACAGATTGCCCTGTTTCACCAGATCAACTTGGCGGCATTATCGACCTTATCGCCGAAGGTGAAATCTCTGGTAAAATAGCAAAAGAACTTTTTGAAATTGTTTATACTGAGGGCGGCAATCCGGCAGATATTGTAAATAGTCGGAATATGAAGCAAGTAACGGACACTGGAGCGATCGAAGCCGCTGTGGAACAAATCATTAAAGATAATCCAATTCAAGTTGACAAAGCAAAACAAAATCCAAAATTAGCTGGTTGGTTTGTAGGCCAGGTAATTAAAGCAACAGGTGGAAAGGCTAATCCGCAGGTTGTAAACCAAATTGTAGCATCAAAGCTCAAACTTTAAGTGCCGCTGACTTTAAGAGCTAAAGCATGAATTTTTCCCATAACGGAAGACCCAAGAGCCTTATGGATAGCACGGTGCTGTGCGAGCCTGTTCATACTTGAAAAGTAAGATGCCACAATTTTTACCTCAAAATGACTTTCACCGCCTTCCGCAAAACCTGAATGCCCACGATGGTCCTCAGAAACATCCAAAACCTCTAATTCAACAGGATCAAAGTTTTGTTGAAGAGTTTTTTCAATCTGATCCAACATTCTTTCTATTTTTTTCATCTTAGCCCCTTACATCTTTTCCATTCAGCCCTAAACTCTACTCTCCGAGTCGGAAAGTTGAATATAATGAATAAAGATGATCCCTTTGGTTTTGATATGTCCGTTTCCACGGCAAAAAAGAACAATCCGCGCGGCCGTCGGGGTATGTCGGGTGCGTTTGAAACATCTACACGAAAGTGCGAGCATTCAGGTTGCCGAGAGGCAGCAAAATATCGTGCTCCAAAATCACCGGACATTCTCGATGATTATTTTTGGTTCTGTAAGGAGCACATCCGCGAGTACAATTTAAAGTGGAATTTTTTTGATGGGTCTTCAGAAGAAGAACTACAAAAACAAATGGACAGTGACAGAGTATGGGAAAGAGAAACTAAACCATTTAAAACAAGTGAGGAACAACGTGCTTGGTCAAGGTTGGGTGTTGATGATCCACATCAAGTTCTTGGTGCAAATGCAACTCAAAACCCAGGAAAGTCAATTACTGGCGCAACACGTAAATTACCGTCGTCTGAACGACGAGCGTTGGACGTGCTAGAGGCAAAAGACCACTGGACTAAGGCAGAAATTCGCAAGTCCTATAAATCTCTTATAAAAATACTACATCCAGACATGAACGGTGGAGATCGAAGCCAAGAGGAGCAACTGAGCGAAGTTGTGTGGGCTTGGGACCAAATAAAGGATAGCCGAAGCTTTAAGTAAAAAAAATTCTAGAAGTAAGTTTGTATTTTAGATTGCACCAGTCGCACTTTTTAAGTTTATGGGAGCAATAGCTAAAAAGCCTTTAACCTCCCTCTTGCCCTTGAATTCATTTTGTTGCACGAGACGCCCATAGCTCACACCATCTCTAAAGGAAGATTAATATGGATGACCAAAACTTGGATATCGACACACATCCGACTGAAGACGTGTCTGTGCGCGATGTGTATGGTATTGACACAGACATGATAGTCAAAGGGTTTGCCGATCGGACCTCGCGAGTACCCGCCTTTGACAGTACTTATAAATTTGATCCAGATACAACGCTAGCCATCCTAGCCGGGTTTTCTCACAATCGTCGCGTGATGATCCAAGGTTATCATGGGACTGGTAAGTCAACGCATATTGAACAAGTTGCGAGCCGACTTAACTGGCCAACGGTACGGGTAAATCTGGATAGTCACATAAGTCGAATAGACCTTATCGGTAAAGACGCCATAAAACTTAAAGATGGCAAGCAGATAACTGATTTTCAAGAAGGTATTCTTCCGTGGGCATTACGAAACCCAACTGCGATAGTATTTGATGAATACGACGCTGGTCGCGCAGACGTCATGTTTGTAATTCAGCGTGTTCTAGAGGTGGACGGAAAATTAACACTACTAGATCAAAACAAAGTAATCACACCACATCCTTATTTTCGTATATTTTCAACGGCTAATACTGTGGGCTTGGGCGATACCACCGGCCTTTACCATGGAACTCAACAAATAAATCAGGGCCAAATGGACCGGTGGAGCCTCGTGGCCACACTGAATTATCTCCCAGTTGAAGCAGAAGCTGCTATCGTTTTATCCAAGAATACAAGTTACGATACAGAGGCTGGGCGCAAAACTATTAAACAGATGGTTACCGTAGCCGAGCTTACCCGAACTGCGTTTATGAGTGGCGACTTATCAACTGTTATGTCGCCCAGAACAGTAATATCTTGGGCCCAGAACACAGAAATTTTTCGTAATGTAGGTTATGCTTTCAGGCTAAGCTTTCTGAACAAATGTGATGAACTTGAGCGGCAAACAGTAGCTGAGTTTTATCAAAGGTGCTTTGATGAGGAATTGCCAGAATCCGCTGCCTCCATGAGCATGGAATAAGTTAGTTTTTAAGATAACGCATCTTTGACGGGAAAGGTAACACCATAATGCCACCGAGAAATTATATAAATTCTTTATTTACCTTCCTTGTTGGCGTTTCTTATCGCAAATGAAAGCTACCATCTTCAATAAGTTTAGTAATGATTTAAGTATGTTCACGACACGAGATAGTTTTATATTCTTCGATAATAAACTTAAATCTTTCAGTGGTCTTTACAAAGTGGATACCACCGAAAGCACGATGGGTCACTTTAATGCAAGATAGCCACAATCCAGCAGATCCGTTTAAAAAAGCATTAGCGGAAGCAACAAAAGTCCTAGCCAACGATCCAGAACTTTCGGTTACCTTTTCAGTAGATCCACCAGGCGGATCCACCGATAGCATACGCCTACCCCAAGTCAGCCGCAAAATGACAAGACAAGAAGTCCTACTTGCACGGGGGACAGCCGACGCTATGGCGATGCGACACAAATATCATAATGCAAACACGTTCAATCGTTACGCGCCACCAGGACAAATGGCACGTGACATTTATGATGCGATGGAAACTGCGCGGTGCGAGGCCATTGGCGCTAAGGATATGCCAGGTACAGCCAGTAACATAGATGCAAAAATTGAAAATGAAGCTTTGCGTCAAGGCTTTGCCGACATCAAAGAAGCTAACCAGGCTCCATTACCCACTGCCGCTGGTTATTTGATACGGCATTTGGCCACTGGACGGGAATTGCCTAAAGATGCAGCAAATGTCATGAACCTTTGGCGGAGTTTTATAGAGGAGCAAACAGACGGTAATTTAGCAAACCTAGATGACAACCTTGCTGATCAAACTAGCTTCGCCAAATTTACCCGCCAAGTCATCAAAGACTTAGGTTATGGTGATCAATTAGGAGATGACCCTGATTATGAAGATGAGGACCTTGAGGATCAGGCAGAATCTGAAGAGGATGATCAACCTGACAGCTCTGGTGACGAAGACAACAACGAAGAGCAAGATACAGATGCAAGTCCAGAACAGAGCCAGGACGACCAGCAGGACGCAGCTAGTGCTCAGGTATCTTTAGATGACATGGCTGACAGTGAAATGGGTGAAGAGGCCGAAATGCCAGACGGTGAATCGCCACTAGATCCACCCGCACCTCAACCAATATCAGATGCTGATCCAGACTATGCAGTCTATAAGGTTGATTTTGACGAAGAAATTCGTGCGGAAGATTTAGCTGAACCTCAAGAGCTTGAACGTTTGAGGGCTTATCTTGATCAGCAACTAGAACCATTAAAGGGTGCAGTTGGCCGTTTAGCAAACAAATTACAACGTCGACTGCAGGCACAACAAAATCGAAGCTGGGAGTTTGACCTCGAGGAAGGAACCCTCGATGCGGGCAGGCTTGCGCGAGTCATCGCCAATCCCACAACTCCATTATCTTTCAAGGTTGAGAAGGATACCGAGTTTAGAGATACTTGTGTAACACTTTTACTTGACAATTCTGGGTCTATGCGTGGCCGGCCTATCTCAATCGCTGCAATTTGTGCAGATGTTTTGGCACGCACACTAGAACGCTGCAGCGTTAAAGTAGAAATATTAGGCTTTACCACGAGGGCATGGAAAGGTGGTCAAAGCCGCGAAGAATGGCTGGCAGAGGGCCGCCCCCAAAATCCAGGACGGTTAAACGATCTACGCCACATAATTTACAAAAGTGCAGATGCTCCTTGGCGCCGCGCGCGACCAAACCTTGGCCTGATGATGAAGGAGGGCATATTGAAAGAAAATATTGATGGTGAGGCTTTAGAATGGGCGCATCGAAGGATGACCGCGCGCGCAGAGGCTCGTAAAATTTTAATGGTAATTTCAGACGGTGCGCCTGTTGATGACAGTACGCTCTCGGTAAACCCAGCAAATTATTTAGAAAAGCATCTTCGGGACGTAATTGCGATGGTGGAGAAACGGCGCCAAGTCGAATTGTTAGCAATCGGTATTGGTCATGATGTAACACGTTATTATGAGAGAGCAGTTACAATAACGGATGTAGAACAGCTAGCCGGCGCCATGACCGAACAGTTGGCTGGTTTATTTGATGTTGATACGCGAGCGACAGCTCGCACCATGGGATTGAAACGAGCAAGTTAATAAAATAAAAGTGGATTACGGATAGAGTATTCATTTCAACTACTTCATTTCCATGCGTCCACTTAGGATTGGTACCGTGTTTCAAAGTTTTAACTCAACAACCGACCCAGATCAGGGACCACCACGTTTGTCCCTTTTGCGCTCTTCAATTATAAATCATGGGTTGGATGGGTTCATTGTACCCCGCACTGATTGTCATCAAGGTGAATATGTAGCATCCCGTGATGAGCGTTTGTCTTGGCTTACGGGCTTCACTGGATCAGCAGGTTTTGCATGTGTTTTAAGAGATAAAGCAGGGATATTCGTTGACAGCCGTTATCGATTGCAGGTTCAACATCAGGTCGCCTCAGTATTTACACCTGTGGACTGGCCAGAAATCCAGCTCCATGATTGGCTTCAATTAAATATTACATCAAAGGCCATTATCGGATTTGATCCTTGGTTACATACGGTCGCTGAAATTGAAACACTTGAGGCAGATTTAGTAGATTCAAATATTAGTCTAAGACCGTGTCAAAATTTAATTGATACAATCTGGACAGACCGTTCCCCTGCACTAAGGGTAGAAGTCTGGGAACACCCACTGAAGTATAACGGTGAGAGTTCAATCTCTAAAATCAACAAAATTGCCGTTGAAATTGTAAGTCTTGGTGGGGATTTAGCAATTTTCACCCTACCTGACAGCATCTGCTGGCTGTTGAACATACGAGGTGCAGATGTAACCCGTACGCCAATAGTGCATTGCTTCGCGGCGTTATCGTCCAAAGGTGAGGTAACGGTCTTTGGCGATAGGGAGAAGTTGAAAATATTAAACCCTAACCCTAAAGTCAAACTTCTGGGTTGGGATGACTTCGAAAGTTTTCTTACTAATTCTATTGGTAAGGTAGTGGTCGACCGTAAGTCTCTACCGATAGCTGCTCTGCGGGCACTAGAGAGAGGTCCAAGCGAACCTTTATTTAAAAATGCAGATCTTTGCTCTTTACCAAAAGCCTGTAAAAATAAAACAGAAATAGAAGGCGCACGCAAAGCACACACTCGCGACGGTGCGGCGATGGTTTCTTTTTTGGCGTGGTTCGAAACTGCGGATCATTCTAAATTAGATGAAATTGAAGTTGTTAAATCTCTAGAGACATTTAGGACTAAAACAAATCTATTACATGACATCAGTTTTGATACTATCAGTGGAAGCGGCCCTAACGCAGCGATAGTTCATTATAGAGTAACTCATGAAACTAATCGTAGACTTGACACCAATAGTGTACTTTTAATTGATAGTGGTGCTCAATATTTCGATGGAACTACCGATGTCACGCGAACGCTACCACTTGGGCGTCCAAACCTAAAAATGAGGCAAACCTTCACCCGTGTGCTTCAAGGTATGATTGCCGTTTCACAGATCCGTTTTCCAAAAGGTATAACGGGTAGAGAGTTAGACCCCCTCGCCCGAGCGCCGCTTTGGATAGCGGGACAAGATTTTGATCATGGAACAGGTCACGGTGTGGGCAGTTTTCTATCCGTGCATGAGGGTCCTCAACGAATTTCCCGAACGACAGATGTTGAACTTCAAGAAGGGATGATAATATCGAACGAACCAGGATATTATGATGCAGGAAATTTTGGGATCCGAATTGAGAACCTGCTCGTTATTCAAGCAGCGCCTATGCTACCAGACAGTGATCTACGAGATATGTGGGAATTTGAAACGTTGACTTATGTTCCAATTAATAAAAAAATGATAGAAATCAGCATATTAACAGCTCAAGAAATATTATGGTTAAATTCTTACCATAATACGGTTTTAACGAAATTAACTCCCTTCATCGATTTGTCGACAAAAGAATGGCTAGTAAAAGCCACCTCACCAATCTAGCTGGCCACTAATTTAAAGTGGATATATTCTTCATTAAATCCATCAAGCTATTGAAAATAGTTCTAAGCGTTTCTTTTTTTCATTTTAAGTAAAGAGCGGGCCGCTTCTCGTGCTTCGTCGGTGATTACTTCACCCGCTAGCATTCTTGCAATTTCGTTAACACGGTCTTCGGGACCTAATTTTGTTACTGTTGAGAAAGTTTTTTTATCTCTTATACTTTTTTCTACTCTCCAATGAGCAATACCCAACGCTGCCACTTGGGGTGAATGTGTGACTACCAGGACTTGGCCTAAACCTCCCAAACTAGCCAGGCGGCGCCCAACCGCGTCAGCAGTTGAACCACCAACACCACGGTCAATCTCATCAAAAATCATCGTACGATCGGAAGAATCTTTTGATAAGCAAACCTTCAGTGCCAGGAGAAATCGGCTCAATTCCCCACCTGACGCAATTTTTTCTAATGGCCCAGTTGGAGATCCAGGGTTAGTTGCCACCTTAAAAGAAACTTTGTCAGCACCAGTTGGCCCACCCTCCTGATCCACTATTTCTGTTCTAAATATGGCCCGTTCCATTTTTAAAGGAACTAACTCAGCCGACATGGCCGCATCCAAATTCTTTGCAGCAGATACGCGGGCCTTTCTCAATTGTGATATAATGCCCTTATATTTCTCTGACTTATCCATTAAATCAAACTCAAGTTGTTCAAGATTAGCATTACCACTATGAAGATTATCTATTTTTTTTGTGAGTTCCTCCAAAATTCTAGGTAATTCATCTGGAACCACAGAATGCTTGCGCGCTGCAGCTCTAATTGCAAACAACCGTTCTTCGGTTTGCTCAAGCTCCACTGCATCAAAATTAAGGTTTGAGACGACAACTTCAATTTCTTGCTGCGCTTTGCCAACAGCGTTCAACGCTAACTGTAAGGTTTCAAAAGCCGGCGCAAGCTGTCCATCAAGTTTCTCGGCAGCACTTTCGATCCAGCGTAGGGCGTTACTAATTTGCGTCTCCGCACCACTTCCAGAGATGGCCTCAATTGACTTTGTAACGTCTTCCCTTATTTTTTCAGCAGACTGCATCAAACGCCGACGTGCATCTAAACTATCATCATCACCTTTACTAACATCAAGATCCAATAACTCTGCGACTGTGTGGCGCAGGTAATCTTCTTCTACCTGTAAAGTTTTTATTTCAGTTGCAGTTTTTGCTAACACTTTTTCTGCAAGCAACATTTTGTTCCATGCCACACTGCACTCAATCTTTAAATTATTAGCCCCTGCATAATCGTCCAAAAGTCCCTGGTGAGATCGAACATTTAATAATCCTCGATCGTCATTTTGACCGTGCAACTCAAGCAGCGTTTCACTTATCCGGCGAAGCACCTGGGCTGAACAACGAACTCCGTTTACAAAAGCTGTTTTTCGCCCATCTTGACCATTAATACGTCGTAAAATTAGTTCGCTATCTAGTTCAATACCACTATCAATCAAAATATTATTCACTGGGTGATTAGGCTGAATATCAAACCACGCAGTGACTTCACCTTGTTCAGCGCCTTGCCGCACAAGTCCCGCCTGACCTCGCCATCCCAACACAAAACCTAAGCAATCAAGCAATATTGATTTTCCAGCCCCAGTTTCGCCAGTCAATACATTTAAGCCTGGTTCAAACGATAATTCCAACTCGTCGATTATGAGCATGTCTTTAACGACTAAACCTCTTAACATGCCTGTCTCACTAAAATTAAAGCCATTGGCCCTTTATCATTTGGCGATAGATCGTGGTTAGCCAGTTTGTACCAAATGGGACCGGTTTCAATCCCTGACCACTTAGTAAATTATAGCTCTCATTATACCAATCTGTAGTTTTATAGTTAAGTTTAAGAACAGCACCAGCCGATTGAGCCTCCTCACTTAGCCCCAAGGAAAGATAAGATTCAACCAAACGGTGAAGCGCTTCTGGTGTTTGATTGGTAGATTTAAAATCTTCAATAACTATACGAAAACGATTGGCAGCGGCAGTATAATGCCCTTTTTCTAAATAGTAGCGGCCTACTTCCATTTCTTTGGTAGCCAAGTGATCAAGAGTTCTATCAAATTTAAGCTTCGCTACCTGCGAGTATTCACTATCTGGATATCTCTCGACAATAACCCGCAGCGCTTCCAAAGCTTTAGTAGCAACACCTTGATCGCGGCCAATTTCGTCGATCTGATCGTAATAGCTAAGCGCCAACAGATATTGCGCGTAGGCGGCATCGTCAGCTGCTGGATAGAAGTCAAGATAGCGTTGGGCAGAGCTCCTGCTATTAGGGTAATCAAAGCTTTTATGAAAACTGAAAGCTTGCATAATCAAACCTCGCTTAGCCCATTCTGAATAAGGATAAAGACGTTCTATTTCTCCGTAATACTCAGCAGCTTTAACGAATTTTTTTTGTTTTAAGTTTAAGTCAGCCTTATCATAGATTTCTTTTGCAGAATAGCTTTCTATAGGATCCTCTAACCCGAATGTAACTTCGCTACACCCAATTAAGGTTGTGGTCAAAACACAAAAAATTAAAATTTTCTTGATCACATGGATACCCTCATAGCATTCGATTGTTACAAACTAACACAGAATATTTTTTTGGAAAATAACAGATTGTTTATTTTTATATGCCACAGGAGTTTACTTAGCTATGCAAACATCATCCCAGACAAGCCCAGCACCAGGTAAACACATAGTCATTTCTAAATTACAATCAATCATACGAAATGCTGACGGTTTCGAAAATAATTTTTGTAATAATTTATTAGTTGCGGTGTGGCCAGACCTACGACCGACATAACGGCCAATAATTGGACCACCCGCAAGCGCCAAATCACCTACCGCATCTAACATTTTATGCCGAACTGGCTCATCAACATAACGCATGCCGCCTGGATTCAAAACATCGCTACCATCAACAACCAAAGCGTTCATTAATGTGCCACCAAGAGCAAGACCTTGTGACCGCATGATGTCAACATCCGAATTTGCACAGAAAGTTCGACTATTACTCAGCTCCTTTACAAAACTACCATTCGCCAAATCTAGGGATTTAGATTGTTGTCCTATAGCGGCATCAGGAAAATCGATCATAAATTCCATCTTTGTTCCAGGATATGGCTCAAGAGCGGCATAGGCTCCATTTATACTAACTTCCACTTTCTCAAGTATTTCAAGTGCGCGCACTGGTACCGTTTGTTTTGAAAAACCAACTTTTAAAAACCCAGTGACAAAATCATGGGCGCTACCATCCATAATTGGTAGCTCAGGGCCATTCAACTCAAGTAAGGCATTGTTAATACCGCAGCCAGCAAGCGCCGCCATGATATGTTCTACGGTCGATACACTTATACCTTCTTCGTTTTCAAGGCGTGTACAAAGTGCTGTATGTACAGAGAATTGCCAATTACCACATATAAATGCACTTTCTTCTGCGACATCTGTCCTTCGAAACCAAATACCTGTTTCTGCAGCAGCGGGTCGTACACACAACTTTACATCAGCACCTGTGTGTAAACCCTTCCCAATAAAGACAACATCTGATTTTAATGTCTTTTGCAATGCGACCTCAATTTATAAAACGATAAGAGTTTCTATTGTTACGATTATTATCTTGGCCCAAGCACATACTCAACTCACGCTTTGCAACCATTTGAAACATCTTTCAATAAAAATTAGCAATAACCTGCCAAAGGCAGTTTTAAAATATTGGTTAACATAAAAAAGAGCGCCGAAAGGACGCTCTTTGAATTCGTTATTGCGAAACCTTTAATTAGCTTGGCGTCGTAAAAATGCAGGAATATCAATTCGTTCATTGACACCTTTTTCAACTTCAAACTCCTGATCAATCACAGTTGAGGGAGCAGAAACCTCACTTCTATCCACAGCTTCATGTTGGCCTGTCATTCTATTAATTAATGAGTTAAAACCAAACTTACGTTTTTCGGCAATCTCAGCAACAGATGGCTCAACAGGTTCGTTGGGCTTAGTTTCCAATGGCACTTTTTCAACTGCAGCACGCAATCGCGCCATCGCCTCTGGACTTGGCGTTCCAGGTTCAGACAAGCCAACATAACTTATGCTATGCTCCGGATCGTTCACATCAATTAGCGTCTCTTCTTCATTAGTTGGGACCAAATCTTCCGATTGTACTGTCTCTTCTCTTAAAACTGCAACATCGGGTATTAGCTCGGAATTAGTCGAGACAGAGCTTTCATTCTCAGCAAAAGTAAGCTCAGGAAGCTTATAATCTTCACTCTCCACTTCAGACTGTTCAAATCTCGGTGTTACAACCTCAGCTCTAACCGATGGAGTTCTAAAGCTACGGGCCTGGCCAGCATCAATCCCTGTAGCTACTACTGAAACACGCATCACACCCTCTAATGTGGTATCCAATGTTGAGCCAACAATTATATTTGCATCCGGATCTACTTCCTCACGAATGCGGTTTGCAGCCTCGTCGAGTTCAAAAAGCGTTAAGTCAACTCCACCAGTAATATTAATTAAAACACCTTTTGCCCCACGAAGACTGATTTCATCTAGTAACGGGTTAGAGACGGCTTTGTCGGCAGCCTGAACCGCACGATCTTCACCAGTAGCCTCACCTGTCCCCATCATGGCCTTTCCCATTTCATCCATAACCGCACGGACATCGGCAAAATCAAGATTAATGAGACCAGGTCTTACCATTAAATCAGTCACACCCTTCACACCTTGATAGAGAACATCATCAGCCATGCTAAAAGCATCAGTAAAGGTAGTCTTTTCATTGGCTACTCGAAACAAATTTTGGTTAGGTATAATTATCAGGGTATCAACAACTTGCTGCAACGCTTCGATACCTTCCTCGGCCTGGCGCATCCGTTTACTACCCTCAAACTGAAAAGGTTTAGTAACTACACCAACAGTCAAAACCCCAAGTTCCCGTGCAGCTTGGGCGATAATTGGGGCAGCTCCAGTGCCCGTACCTCCACCCATTCCAGCTGTAATAAAACACATGTGTGTTCCTGCAAGGTGATCAACGATCTGTTCGATACTTTCCTCAGCCGCGGTCGCGCCGACTGCTGCCCTTGCACCGGCCCCAAGCCCCTCTGTGGCCTTGACACCCAATTGTATCTTTGCGGGCGCACCAGATTGTTGCAGTGCCTGCGCATCGGTATTAGCAACTACGAATTCCACCCCTTCAAGAGATTTATCTATCATGTTGTCAACTGCGTTTCCACCAGCACCACCAACACCAAATACGGTAATGCGTGGTTTTAATTCGTCATGTCCTGCCATGGTTAAGTTTAAAGTCATATTTTTTTCCACCTGCTCTGGCCACATTGATCTGCGGCTTAAATTTATTTTTTTAGATTAACGAAAATTTACTCTTAAGTCACGAAAAAATTGATATTTCTAACTATATATGCTGCTCTTTTTCTCCTCTTTAACTATTGGTTGGGTGCTCACATATTTAGGTCCTCACCAATTATTACGAAACCAACGCATCGCGTGGCGTAAAGGCTGCCCAATAATTTGTGGTTGTAGTAATTCAAAATCCCACCATTCGTCTTGCGGGTTTGCTGCTGTTAATGCTAACCCCACAACTCCGGAAAATGCAGGACCAGTTGCAGCTTGCGGCAACCCTTGGACCCTAACAGGACGCCCTAAACGCACATGCTGCCCTAATATCCTTGCCGCCAAGCCATCCAAGCCTGGGATTTGGCTAGCACCACCAGTAAGAACAATTTGCTTTCCAGGGAGCTTATCAAAACCTGCCACATTCAGCCGCTCCCTGACGTCTTCCAAGATTTCCTCTATACGCGGCCGAATGATCCCTATTAACTCGGATCTGCTAACCTTGCGGCGGTCGTGCTCCCAATCACCACTATTACCTTCAGTTTCTATCATTTCGCGATCATCCATGCCAGTTGACATGGCTCCTCCATAAATTGTCTTTATACGTTCAGCGCCAGATATCGGTATTTTCAGTCCCATCGAAATGTCACTTGTCACGTGATCACCGCCCAAGCCGACACTATCGGTAAAAATTTGGTGTTTTTTGAAAAAAATCGAAATACCAGTAGTCCCGCCGCCCATATCAATACAAGCAGCACCAAGTTCCTGTTCATCTTCAACCAGAGCCGCTTGCCCAGAAACATAAGATGATGAAGCTACTCCAGCCAATTCCACATCACAGCGCTTCACACAGTAGTTCAAATTTTGAATTGCAGACTCTTTTACGGTAACAATATGTAAATCTGTAGATAATTTTTGGCCAGAATGGCCCCGTGGGTCTGTCATCCAAGAGCGGTCATCAAGAGTAAAATTTACTGGTTGCGCATGCAACACAGTTCTATTCATTCCAAAATCTGGCAAGTCACAAGCGGCCAAAACTCTCCCAATATCATATGACTCAACAGCGCCATTTTCAATTAAAACTTCGCCAAAAACACCATAGCTTTTGGGCGCGGCGCCTGAAAAGCTTGCAATTGCATGATCGACACGTACACCAGCCATTTTTTGCGCTGCTTGTAACGCTGTACGGATAGCGCGCTCAGTCTCAACCATGGACTCTATTTCACCAAGGCTAATACCACGAGATTTAGTAGTGGCAGCTCCAATGACACGGAAAGTTGATTGCCCAGCCATTGAGCCAATAACTTCTCCAGAAAGAATATCATCAGAACTATCAAAACGAAGGATTAAGCAGGCAACTTTAGAACTTCCAGCGTCTATAACTGCGACAACGCCGCGTTGGATAGCAAATTTTCGCATCTCTCGCATTGCGCGCTGAGTATTGTATAGATCATTCATTCTGACCCTCCAGAAGCATTGCAGTTATGGATTTTTTCATATGGCTCAACGCAGCAGGTCGAATTCGCAGCGTAGGCCGGTTAGGGTCACGAAAATCTATTAATGATATATCGCGCTCGAACAAGTTTTGAGCCTGCCCTAATACAATTGCTTGGGACAAAGCTAGTTCCGGACTATTCTCTGGTAGTGCAATAGTCTGGCCATCAAGCAAAACTAAATTCCAACGCCGTTGACCCACTCTCACGAAACCTCGCAGGCGCTCCGCGATGGGATCAGCATGACTTATTATGGATCGTACTTCTTCCAAGACATCTACAGCACCCTCACCGGCGATTAAAGGTAGATGACCAAAATCAGCTCGATACGCAATATTGCGCAATATATCACCACTACCCGACACTAACTTCAATCCATCCACATCACGCCAAACAAACGCGGCGGGCATTTCCATTATTTTTATTGACAGAAGTCCTCCAGTGGAGACCATTACCACCGCGCGATCTACTGATGGAATATTTTCAATCCATAACCGCATTTCATCTAGATTAAGTTCAAAGGTACTGACTGGAAATAAACTACCAAATTTTGTCTGAATGTCCTGCTCAAGAAGAGTAGAAGCACCGTCTATACTAAGAGTATGTAACTGGTATTCTGACTGATTTTGTACAGAAACATGTGCGTCTTTAACCACACTCCGTATATAATCTAAATTTTCAGCTTTAGATAAAAACATAACCACAAACAAAAATATAAAGGAAATAGGAAGGCCAATACGTATTAAAACTCGAAATAATGGCGTCAACCAAAGCCGCTGAAAACGATAACTAATTAATGAAGGCGCAGGGTCCACTGAGACTGATCCATTTTGGATTATTGAATTGCCAGAGACCCTTTTGAAATTGAATTTCAGCGATTGCATGAAGCATCCTCAACCAAAAACTTACAAAGTTCCACAAACGGCATTCCACTGGCAACAGCCT
Organism: Planktomarina sp.; assembly: GCA_017856985.1. GTDB lineage: Bacteria > Pseudomonadota > Alphaproteobacteria > Rhodobacterales > Rhodobacteraceae > Planktomarina > Planktomarina karensis. Next base: position 16,735 of record JAFMEA010000019.1, on the reverse strand, counting down.
GTTCTGGAGAAAGTGAGGTGCGGGTCATGCCAGGCTGAGTATTGGTTTCAAGCAATATAAGCCCGGCTAAGCCTTTTTCTTCATCCCAACGAAAGTCAGTACGAGATATGCCCCGACACCCCAAAACTTGATGGGCTTTGAGTGCATAATCAAGACAGGCTTCAAAAATTATATCTGGAAGTTTGGCAGGTACTACATGCTTTGAACCACCATCCGAATACTTTGCATGAAAGTCGTACCAATCATCTGTTATAATATCCGTTACGGTCAATGCTCGTTCACCAACCACCGTAGTAGTCAGCTCTCTGCCTGGTACAAAAGCCTCTATCATAACCCTTTCCGGCATATCATCAGACAGTTCTGGCGGTTTCTTTTCGTTGTCTGAAACAAAATAAACCCCCACAGATGAGCCCTCATTATTGGGCTTAATCACATACGGAGTAGCCATAGGATGCTTTTCCGCTAGAGAATTGCGCGCAACTAGAAAGCTCTCTGCTACCGGTAGGCCAATTCTTCGAAAAGTATCTTTAGACTTCTCCTTATTCATCGCGAGAGCAGAAGCTAGAATGCCCGAATGAGTGTAAGCTAAGCCAAGCCACTCAAGCATTCCCTGAACACAGCCATCTTCACCCCATCGCCCATGCAAAGCATTGAAAACAACATCTGGGTTTACTGTTCGCAAATGTTTTTCAAGATTAACATCAGCATCAATTTCGACAACATTATAGCCTGCCTGCCGCAAAGCGGTGGCACATTCTTGGCCCGTAGAGAGAGAAACACTGCGCTCTGCGCTCAGTCCACCCTTCAATATTACCACAGTCTTGGGAGCCCTGCTCGACATGCCCACTGTTCTCGCTTCAATATTTGGCCCTCTTTAGGGCTCTTGTTCTCACGATTTTAAATCGTTTTTACTCTTTGTTGGGTTCTCCGACCCTCATTACTTCCCACTCTAACGTCAAACCACAGTTATCGTAAACCTTTTTTCGCACTAATTCGCCCAAGGCCTCTAAATCATGTGCCGAAGCTGACCCATTATTGATGAGAAAGTTTGGATGTTTCAGAGACATTTGCGCACCACCCAACGTTTCACCACGGCAACCCGCATCATCGATAAGCTTCCACGCTTTTAGTTCATGCGTGTCAGCGGACATACCAGTGGAACTGAAACCCGCTGGATTTCTAAAAGTGCTGCCAGCCGTTCGCTCTTTTGTTGGTTGGGTTTCATCACGCTTTACTAACTGCTCTTCCATTCGTTTATGCAAGTTTTTGGGGGCTTCACGTCCAAGGCATCGCAAAGTCACGTCTGTAACAACCGCCTCCTGTATTAAATCTGATTCACGGTAACTAAATTTTAGATTTTTATTAGTTAGTTTTATTTTTTTTCCATCACGACCAACACCATTTGCAGAAACAAAAATATCAGAAAAATAGGATCCATAGCATCCAGCATTCATCTTTAGAGCCCCGCCGATTGTACCAGGTATTGTTCTCAAAAAAGTTAAATCAAGCCCTTTATCTGCTGCCCTTCGTGCAATGTGACTGTCTAAGGCAGAAGCACCACAATGCACGAGGTTACCTTCAAATTCTATACTGTTGAAACCCCTGCCTAACCGCACAACTATCGCGCGGATGCCTCCGTCTCGTACTATCATATTTGAGCCTACACCAATTGGAAGAATTGGTATCGGGGAGGGCAAACCATTTAAAAAATTTTCCAAATCTTCTGTATCTGCTGGTTGAAAAATGTAGTCAGCGGGGCCACCGACACGTAGCCAGGTAAATTCTGCTAAATTCCGATTTGGCAAAAGGCGGCCTCTCGGCTTTGGGATTTCCATAAAGGTATAACCTTAAGATTAATTTTGTTGTTTAGACTGGATCAAGAGTTAAAAGCGAAAGAGTGATCCAACCTAAATCATAATTAACAGCAGACAAACGAAAATTAACTTCCTCTATAAAAATTTAATCTCTATTTTGCTAAACTTATCAAAAAAAGTTGCAGTTTTTTAAATTTACTATCAAATATTTTCAACCAGAATTACATATTTTTGTCAAATTTATTTGTGTGAAATCGCACCACCGTCAACCTTTATAATTTGTTTATATCAGACCCAGTATTAGGCTCGTAACATGGATAAATTAAACAACATCGCTTGCGAGCTTATGCGCCCAAGTTGAGATCGAACCAGCACCCAAGCAAACCAGCATATCACCAGACCGACATTGGGACGAAAAAAATTCAGCCAGCGCTTCCTCATTTTCTACTGAAACCGTATGCCGATGCCCATGTCTAACCAAGCCTGAAACTAAATCCTCTCGGCCCGCACCTTTAATAGGCATCTCACCCGCAGCGAAAACATCTGTAATCCCAACAACATCAGCATCATGAAAGCAGGTACAAAACTCCTCAAACAAATTATCCAACCTAGTATACCTGTGTGGTTGATGGATCGCTAGAATTCGCCCTTTATGGCTCTGTCGAGCTGCCTTTAAAGTTGCTAGAATTTCAACGGGATGATGAGCATAATCATCAATTATCGTTATTCCATTAATTACAGCAACCTTTGTAAATCTACGGTTTACTCCTTTAAAACTCTGTAATCCAAACCGTATTTCTTCACTACTCATCCCGAGATGAAGCGCCACACCGACAGACGCAATAGCATTGGAAACATTGTGCTCGCCTGGCATTGGCAAACAACACTTTGAAATAATTCTTCCATCCCACAGCGCAATATCGAAATGCGATATACCCTCAGTATAAGTTAAGTTAATCGCACGAACATCTGCCTGAGCATTGAAACCATATGTCATGACTCGTCGATCTGTTATACGACCAACTAAAGCCTGAACCTCAAAGTGGTCAGTGTTACAGACAGCTAGTCCGTAGAATGGGATATTGTGTACAAAATCAAAGAAGCCCTGACGTAATTTATTGAAGTCACCCCAATGCTCCATATGCTCAGGATCAATATTTGTAATAATAGCTATCGTAGCTGGTAGGCGATTAAAAGTTCCATCACTTTCGTCTGCTTCAACTACCATCCATTCACCCTTTCCTGCCCGCGCATTAGAGTCAAAAGCGTGAATAATTCCTCCATTAATAACAGTTGGGTCAAAGCCTCCCGCATACAACAAAGTAGAAACCATAGTTGTGGTTGTAGTTTTTCCATGGGTGCCCGCGACAGCAATATTAGATTTTAATCTCATCAACTCCGCCAGCATTTCCGCTCGGCGCACAACTGGCAAACCTCTTCTTCGCGCCTCATCAAGCTCAAGGTTTCCTAACTTAATAGCCGTTGAGACGACAACAACTTCAGCACCATCTAAATTTTCTTTGGCTTGACCTAAATAAATCACCGCACCCAGCTTTTTTAATCTCTCAGTAATTTTGGAACTTTTTAGATCAGACCCTTGGATAATATAGCCCTGGTCAAGCAAAATTTCTGCAATCCCAGACATGCCAATTCCACCGATACCAACAAAATGTATCGTACCAACATCACCAGGTAATTTTGTTACTTTTTTCAAATTAAATATCCCTATCAAAATCCTGGATCATGTTGGAAATATCAACTGTCGCAGTTGGCTTTGCGCAGGCAAGGGCAGCATTGGCCATATTTTGGGCCCTGTTACCGTCATCAAATATAGTTTGAATCTGATCAGCGACCTTCTCCGGAGTAAATTGATCCTCTGGCAGTAAGATAGCCGCACCTGAATCTACTAGCTCTCGAGCGTTGGCAGTTTGCTCGTCGCGGATTGCAGCCGCAAGAGGCACTAAAATAGAAGGGCGGCCAATTATGGATATATCAGCTACAGATGAAGCACCCGAACGACTTATCACAAGTTGTGCTTGGTTAATTCGTTCAGAAATGTCCTGAAAAAAAGGCTTTATATCTGCTCGAATACCCATTTCTGCATAGGCCTCAGAAACACGTATGCAATCTTCCGCGCGAGCTTGCTGACTTATTCGCAAGTTTTTGCGCAATTTTTCTGAAAGTAACGACACCGATTTTGGAACAATATCCGAAAGAATTTTAGCACCTTGCGAGCCACCAATGACCAGGAGATCCATTGGATAATCACCTGGTTGAATATAGCATGACCCATGTTTACTTAGAACTGCTTGACGCACTGGATTACCCAGATAGTGCACTTTAACGTTTTCTGGAAATCCCGTTGGACTAGTTCCACATACAACTTTATTGGCATGCGAAACAAACAACCTATTTACTTTTCCCAAGACACCGTTTTGTTCATGTAGCATGCAGGGAATGCCCAAAGTTATGGCCGAGGCCATTGCCGGAATAGCTGGATAACCTCCAAAGCCAACGACAACATTTGGACGCCTTCGACGCATTGCACCAAACGCAGATAAAATACCTCTAAGAATATGAAAAGGAACAAAAAATTTGTTTACCAATCCAGACTTGGCAAAGGTACCACTTGCAACTACTTCTACAATAACTTCATCTGGAAAGCCCCCAGAATATCGAGAGCCTCGAGCATCAGTAGACAAAACAACTTGCCAGCCTCGTGAAAGCATCATTTCAGCCACTGCCTGCGCTGGAAACATGTGACCACCAGTTCCACCGGCGGCCAATACTAAAAGAGGGGCGTCATTCATAGACTAATACCCACGCATTGCAGCACCTAGCGCCCCCTGAGGTCGGCTGCGCGTAAAAGCTAAGATCATTCCCAGAGCGATGCCACCTGCAATCAAAGATGATCCACCATAGCTGACGAATGGCAACGTCATTCCCTTAGCGGGCAATAGTCTTACTGCCACACCCATATTAATCATTGCCTGAAAGCCAAAAATGGTAATCAGCCCTGTACCAGCCAGCCGAATAAATAAGTCCCTCTCTTGTAAGAGACGCCCCAAAGTGCGCAGAACAATACACGCAAAAAGACCCAAAATTACTAGCACCATCAATACTCCATACTCCTCCGCCGCCACTGCTATAATAAAGTCAGTGTGAGCATCAGGTAATGACCACTTGACTGCCCCCTCACCTGCACCCACTCCAAATAAACCACCCTCTCTAATTGCATTAGCTGCATATCCCAATTGGGTAGTTGGATCTACGTCAGCTGATAAGTAGCCATCAATACGTCGAGCAAAATGTTCACTATATTGATACGCAAAAAAACCAACTAAAACAGTAATCCCAGCCATCGATATAATTAATAAAAATGGAGCACCCGCACAGAAATACATAACTCCCCAGGCGAACATAATTAAACTGGCTTGACCAAAGTCAGGCTGGAGTATCAAAAATATAGCAATCACCACCGATATAGCAAAAGAGATTAAACGGCCGGGTGGTCCATTTATTTCAAAAGAGACTGATATTAACCAGGCTGAAAAAACAACAAAAGTGGGTTTTATAAATTCTGAGGGTTGCACGGAAGCAAACCCAAGCGAGTACCAGCGGGTAGCTCCTTTTCCAAAGTCAGTTCCAAAAATTGGTAAAAAAACCAAAGAGACAAATGTGATACCAAACGCTATGGTCGCCAAACGTCTTATCGTAAGTGGTGGTAACATCGACGTTATAGTCATCGCCATCAGAGCCAGACCACCAAAAACGGCCTGTCTTTCTACATAATGGAAGCCTGGAAGACCATTTCGTTGTGCTAATGGTGGTGACGCAGCCAATGCTAAAATCATACCAAAGATAAATAAAAATAAGACACTCGCCATCGTCCAGCGGTCAACAGTTCGCCACCATCTAGGGAGTATTGGATCACGCACCTCCACCGGTACTGGCCCATGCACCATATCTGTCATATATTAATCGCCTGTACTGCGCCCCATTTTTTGAGGTCTATGAAACTACACTAGCTTAGTGTGAAAAATTTTTCTAGTGCCAATTCTCTTGCTATATAATGTATAATAGGCAAATCAGCATCCATGGATTTTGATACAATAGTAATAGGTGCCGGAGCAGCAGGTATGATGTGCGCCGCTCAAGCTCCCGGAAATTGCTTGGTAATTGAGCATGCCAAAGCTGCTGGCGAAAAGATCAGGATAAGTGGCGGCGGACGGTGCAATTTCACCAACCTTTATACTTCCTCTGAAAATTTTATAAGCCAAAACCCACATTTTGTAAAATCGGCTCTGGCCCGTTACTCGCAATGGGATTTTATTGATTGGGTAGCTAAAAGCGGTATTGCATACCACGAAAAAACTCTCGGCCAGTTGTTTTGTGACATCTCAGCAAAGGAAATTATTTCAATGCTGAAAATAGCTATAGATAATGCAGGCGGGAAGATTTTGCTGAATACTTCTATCCAAAATGTAGAAGCCATCCAACATGGATATCGGCTCAATTTAAATTCCCCTGACGGTCAAACAACACTAACAACGCATAATTTGGTGGTGGCTTGTGGTGGCAAACCAATTCCAAAAATGGGTGCAACTGATTTTGGCCTGCGTTTGGCACAACAATTTGGGTTAAGCGTTACAGAGACGCATGCTGGTCTAGTACCGTTTACATTTAGCGGGCAACAACAAGAAGATTTCAAAGAGATTAGCGGCGTCGCAGTACCTGCCAAGGTGTACACAACTAATGCAACTTTTAATGAAGCAATTCTTTTTACCCACCGGGGTCTATCGGGGCCCGCATCGTTACAGGCCTCCAGCTACTGGAAATCTGGTCAAAACATTACCGTATCTTTGCTAGACAAATTAACACTGGAAACGATACTAAAATTGGCCAAAAATAGCGAAGGACGGAAATCACCCTATAGTATTTTAACGCGCCTTTTACCGGCACGACTAGTACCCAAGTTAATAAAAGATCTAGAATTACCTGAGCGCATTGCGGATTTAGATACCAAGCAGCTGGCTAAACTTTGTACGCGTCTCAGCGATTGGCAGCTCATGCCCTCTGGTACTGAAGGTTACCGTACCGCCGAAGTTATGGTGGGAGGTGTTGATACCAATGGACTATTATCTAAAACAATGATGGCCAAAAATCAAAAAGGCCTTTATTTTATTGGTGAATGTGTTGATGTCACCGGCTGGTTAGGCGGTTATAACTTTCAATGGGCTTGGTCATCAGGTTGGGTCGCCGGACAATCAATTCGCAACTCACTTTAAGGCTAAAGTGGCAGTTAAGGCACTAACTTGTGCTATAAAATCATCGCCGCGTGCCTCAAAATTATCATATTGATCAAAACTAGCGGCCGCAGGTGCGAGCAAAATAATATCGCCATCAACACTTTCAGAGAAGGCTGCATTTACGGCGGCGGCCATTGTCGTACAAATCTCACTTTCAACCTCTAATTGAAGTGCAAACTTTTTTGCATCCCGGCCAATTACATAGGCTTTTATCACTGTCTGCATTTTACTTTTCAAAGCAAGAAAATCGCCCTCTTTCTGCAGTCCACCACAAATCCACCTTATATTCTTAAAGGTCCCAAGCGCCTTAGCCGTCGCATCCACATTCGTCGCTTTACTGTCATTTACAAACTGAACACCGTTTATTTCCCGTACTAACTGGCCACGATGAGCGAGGCCCAAAAAACTACCGAGCCCCTCTTCTATAATGCGTGGGGACACATTCAAACTGCGTAAAACAGCGTAGGCCGAACAGGCATTTTGATGGTTATGTTCGCCCGCTAAACTCTGAACATTGCGCAGATCAATAGATGCAACCTGCCGCCCTTTACGCCTTTCAGATAAAAATCCTTTTTTCGAGGTAACTTGCCATCCATTCCCCTTAAGTTTTTGTCTAGAGGCTACCCGTATAACGCATTCATCATTAACAGTGTCGGCGAATTGGGAGGCCAAATACTGTCCCTCAACCTCATCAACCCCGATTATAGCATAATCAGGACTACCCTCGGCAAACAACCTCCGTTTAGCTGCAAAATACCCACCATAACCGGCATGGCGGTCAAGGTGATCCTGTGACAAGTTAGTAAATACAGCGATGTCAGGCGTTAGGCTTCGAGCTAGCTCAGTTTGATAAGAGGATAGCTCCAAAACAACCACTCCCCCATCTTCTGCCGGCTCCAAATCAAGGGCACCTCGCCCAATATTTCCTCCAATTTGGCTTTGTTTTCCAGCCACCTTAAGTAAGTGATGTATTAAGGCACTCGTAGTGGATTTTCCATTAGATCCTGTCACCGCAATAATTTTTGGTGTTTTGTCAAAATCTTGCCAACTATTTGTTGCAAACGAACGAAAGAACAAACCAATATCATTATCAATCGGAATACCTAAACGAATTGCTTCTGCAATTGCTACATGCGGCTCTGGATACAAATGTGGAATACCGGGTGAAGTTATTAAAAGATCAATGCCCTCAAGGCCGCCTCTCATTGGATCCACACATTTAAACCCATTTTCTAGAGCACGTTCGCGACCGTCTTCATCATCATCCCAGCATAAGACTTTTGCGCCACCGGCAAATGAGGCTTGCGCCGCAACCAATCCAGAGCGCGCCATCCCCAAAATTAGGACGGTCAGGCCTTTAACTCCTTGAACTGGTATCATGACTAATTACTCCAAAAAAATAGGCCCCAACAAAGAATGTGGACCTGATGATAAAATTCGATTTATCTAACCTTAAGAGTCGCTAAGCCGATCATCGCTAATACCAGGGCGACGATCCAAAACCTTATGACAATCTGACTTTCAGGATAGCCTTTCTTCTCAAAATGGTGATGAATTGGTGCCATTAAAAAAACACGCTTGCCCGTACGCTTGAACCAAAAAACTTGAATGATTACGCTTAAAGCTTCAGCTACGAATACGCCACCAATGATTAACCAGACAATCTCATGTTTCGTTAGAACTGCAATTGCGCCCAAGGCTCCACCTAAAGCAAGACTTCCAGTGTCTCCCATAAAAATTGCGGCTGGGGGGGCATTGTACCATAAAAATCCCAGTCCACCCCCAATAAGCGCCATACAAAACACAAATAACTCTCCAGTTCCTGGAACATAATGTACATCAAGGTATTGGGTGAAATCGACTCTTCCAACGGCATAAGCCAAAACACCCAGGGCTGCGGCAGCAATCATAACAGGCATGATGGCCAAGCCGTCCAGTCCATCTGTCAAATTTACCGCATTCGCGGTTCCAACAATAACAATCATCGCAAATGGAAAAAAAAGTAACCCAAAAGGTACTAAGGTATTTTTTAAGATTGGCATTGCCACTTGCTCGCTTAGGCCTTCCGGATGTAACTTTGCTGCAGCGAGCGCAGCCACTAGTGCAATCAAAAATCCCAGTCCTAGACGGATTCTTCCCGAAATACCCGCAACATTCTGCTTGCTAACCTTTGAGTAATCATCCGCAAAACCAATCGCACCAAAGCCTACTGTTACGAAAAGCACAACCCATATGTACATATTGTCTAGTCGGGCCCAAAGAAGGGTGGAAACCAGTAACGCTCCTAAAATAAGTGCACCACCCATTGTCGGAGTACCTACTTTAGAAAAATGACTTTCTGGCCCATCCTCACGGATGGGTTGACCGTGGCTCTGTCGGCGCTTCAGTAAATTGATTAATGGCCTACCAAATGCGAACCCAAAAATCAGAGAAGTAAGAAATGCACCGCCTGCTCGAAAGGTTATATAACGGAAAAGATTAAAAAAATCACCACCATCTGAAAGAAGTGTTAACCAATAAAGCATTTTTGTCCTTTCACATCCAAAGATGTCAGCGTTGCCCTAATTTACGGATCGGGTCAACAATTGTTGAAACGTTACTCCCTAAGGATCCTTTCACCAAAACCATATCACCTGGCATAATCATTGTTTGTAATTTACTTTTAAATTCTTCTGCCGTTTCCACCCAGTCACCTCGTATTTCTACTGGCAAAACGTCGTAACACGACCGCATCCGTGTCCCAACGCAATGCACAACATCTAAACTACATAAATGTAAATTTTTAGCTAAGGAGCTATGATACGTAAGTTCGTTAACGCCCAATTCGAGCATGTCCCCTAGAATTGCAATTTTACGTGATTTACGGCCTGCAGTTCCGACCACAGCTGGCTGCATAGACGCTAACGATTCAAAAGCGGCAACCATTGATGCAGGATTTGCATTATAGGCATCATCAATCAACTCAAATTCCTGAAAGCTTTTGTCAGGGTCAAGTGAGATCAGTTCTCGGCGACCTCTACCCGCCGATGGTTTCCATCTAAATAGATCTACTGCGGCACGGCCCGGGTCACCAGCTAAAGCCTCAACTGCTGCAAGTACTCCCAAGGCGTTCATAGCAAAATGACGACCTATCGCATTCAATTTCAAAACAGCTGGAGCTCCACGAAATTGTGCCTGAATTACGGTCACATCTTTATGAGCTTCCAAGGCTATCAATCTATATGCGTCTGCTTTTGTTCCAAAACCAACAATGGTGGCTTTTTTTCTCAATGCTCTTTCAACCAAAATATCAATTGTATCTACGTCTGCCGGTAGGATGGCCACACCAAAAGAATCTAAACCAGCAAAAATCTCGGCTTTCTCTGCAGCGATTTCATCAATTCCATTAAATGCTTCCATATGAGCTGGGGCAATGCTGGTAATCATTCCAACGTGTGGCTGAACAATTTGACTAAGCGGCCCTATTTCACCAGGATGGTTCATGCCAATCTCAAAAATTCCAAATTCGGTATCATAAGGCATACTCGCCAGGCTCAATGGTACACCCCAGTGATTATTATAGCTGGCGATAGAGGCATGAGTACGCCCTTGAAACGCCAAAACAGTTTTAAGCATTTCCTTAGTAGAAGTTTTACCCACAGAGCCCGTTACTGCGACTATTCTGGCATTAGTCCGCGATCGAGCGGCCCTACCCAATGCATTCAAGCCCTCCATAACGTCTTTTACAATCAACAGCGGTGCATTTTTATCTACATTTGTGGGTACGTGCGAAACTAATGCTGCGGCAGCACCCTTTGCCAAAGCGTGTGCCACGAATTCATGTCCATCGCGTCGGTCTGTCAGAGCTATAAAAAGATCCCCAGGCATAATCGTCCTAGTATCAATTGAGATACCTTCTGCCTTCCACACCACAGAACAAGACCCACTAGTAGCTTTGATTGCCTCAGATGAAGTCCACAATGGCATTAGTATGCCCCCTCAAGAGCGGCAACCGCTATGCTGGCTTGCTCTACATCATCAAAAGGTAGGATATCGCTACCCACAATTTGACCACTTTCATGCCCTTTTCCTGCTATAAGCAGCGTATCACCAGCTTGTAGGAAATCTACAGCACGCAAAATTGCTTCTGCCCTATCTGCCACCTCTATGGAATTGGGCGCCCCAGCCAAAACCATCGCACGTATTTCGGATGGTTCTTCATTACGCGGGTTGTCATCCGTCAAAAAAGTATAATCAGCAAACTCAGACGCCACTTGCCCCATTAATTTTCGCTTTGAATGATCGCGATCACCACCCGCCCCAAACACAACAACTAGCCGACCCATTGCGTGCCGCCGTAGAGACTTCAAAGCGGTCGCCAATGCGTCAGGTGTGTGAGCATAATCTACAAAGATACTTGCGCCATTTGAACGAGTAGCCGCTAATTCCATCCGACCACGAACCGGGCGCATAGCGTTTAAAGCAGCAAATACATTTTCAGATGCAACGCCTGTTGCAAGCACCATAGCAGAAGCAAGCATAAGGTTTTCACCTTGAAAGCCTCCAACCAGAGGCACCCTAACCTGCTGGGTTTTGCCCTGCCAACTAAATAAGATTTCTTGGCCCATTCCGTCAAACTTTTGTCCCTGTATTTGTAAATCAGCATTCACATGACCCACAGAAATAACTTTATGGCCATAGGCTACGCAGAGTTGTTTTAATTCAGTACCTTTAGGATCATCTAAGTTGATTACGGCGGTTCCGTTTAAACCTAAAACTCGGTCGAACAAGCCAGCTTTCGCAGCAAAATATTTTTCGAATGTTTGATGATAATCGAGGTGATCTTGAGAGAAATTTGTAAAGCCTGCGACCTGAATTGTCACGCCATCAAGGCGTTTTTGATCTAAACCATGGCTTGACGCTTCCATTGCGACATGGGTCACCCCAGCTCTTTTTGCCTGTGCCAAAACTCTATGCAAAACTATTGGGTCAGGCGTTGTATGGCTCAGTGATGCGCTCCAAGACCCTTCTATACCAGTAGTCCCCAGACTTATGGCACTCATTCCAATATTTGCCCAGATTTGCTGACAGAATGAGGCTACTGAAGTTTTCCCATTAGTACCAGTGACTGCAACAACTACTTCGGGCTGGGAACCGTAAAACAAGGCTGAGGCGTGCGCCAAAGCACCACGCGGATCATCTAGTATACAAACCTCAATATTAAACTTTTTAATTTCTTCAGCCGCGATCATTGATCCTTCAGGGTCAGTCAGAATTGCAATTGCACCATTACTAAAAGCCAAATTTGCAAATTTAGCGCCATGGGTTTGAGAACCAGGTAAAGCTACGAAAAGATAACCTTTTCTAACTTCACGGCTATCAACAGCCAAACCATAAATTAAGTTTGGTGGAATTTGCGAAGTCAGCAAACCCAAATCAGAAAGTGTTTTACCTGGAGGCGCCATGCGTCAACTTCATTTTAATCTCATTCGTTGGTTAATGCTAAATTTTCGTTTAACATTCCTCTTGCTTTTGGAGTGAGGCCTAGTAGTGGAGCGACCCGACGGATAACCTCTGCAGCTACGGGAACAGCTGTGTAACCAGCTGTGCGTCGAGGCTCCTTCCCCATACGATCTTCTGGTTCGTCTAAGGTAATAATCAAAACGTATTTTGGATCTTCACTTGGAAAAAAGCTAGCGAACGTCGCCAAAACCCTTTCCGCATCATAGCCACCGGCTTTACTAGTCTTCTCCGCCGTTCCAGTTTTTCCTCCAACAGAGTAACCAACAACTTCACCCAAATTTGCTGTGCCTTCAGGCGTATTTACTACATCCCTAAGCATAGAACGGAGGCGCGCAGACACTTTTTTGGAGATAACGCGGGGACCAATTTCCGAGACAGATTTTTTTACTAAAGTGGGCGATATGAAAGTTCCACCATTTACCATTGCCGAATAGGCTGCAGCTAGGTGAAGGGGCGAGCCCGAAATGCCATGCCCATATGAAATGGTAATAGTGTATATCTCAGACCAATTAGAAGGGAATTGTGGTTTTGCCGTGGATCCTTCAATAAGCTCTATTGGCGTGGAAGCCAAAAGTCCAAGGCTGGCTAAGAATGCTTTTTGATTATCAGCACCTATCATTTGAGATAGGCGCGCAGTTCCTACATTTGAAGATTTTACCAAAACCTTTTCAACCGTCAGCTCTGGTCCATAATCTCTGTAGTCCTTAATTACGGACTTACCCCACCTAAAGCGTTTTGTGTCAACCATCGTATCCGCTTCCACAAGCCCAAGCTCCATCGCCTGAGCTACGGTGAATGTTTTAAATACTGATCCCTGTTCATAGAGACCCTGAACCGCTCGATTAAATAATGGATCATCACTTTGGTCACCCTTAGTTAAACCAATTGGGCGATTATTTGGATCAAAATCGGGCAAGCTTGACATAGCATAAATTTCACCAGTGTGTACTTCCATTAATACCGCCGATGCGGCTTTTGCATTCATCAATTTCATTCCACCACGAAGTACTTTTTCAAGTGCCGACTGGATGGTAAGGTCTAATGAAAGTTTTAATGGAAGGCCACTTGATTTGGGGTCACGAAGCAATTCGTCAAATTCTTTTTCAACCCCAGCGACTCCAATTATTTCTGCTGAGTGGACCCCTTGTTTACCAAAGGTGGTGCCACCCAAAATGTGACCAGCTAGCTTTCCGTTTGGGTAAAGTCGCATTTCCCGTGGACCAAACAGAAGGCCAGGGTCGCCAATATCGTGCACTGCTTGTTTTTCCTCAGGACTAATTGCCCCTCGAAGCCATAAAAAACTCTGTTTGCCAGAGAACCTAGCCTCTAACTCTAAAGCATCAATACCTGGAAAAATCTCAGAAAGGCGAAGAGCTGTTGCGGAAGGGTTAGCAAGTTGCTTTGGATGCGCGTAAAGCGAGTGGGTCTCTATATTAGTTGCGAGGATCCGATTGTTTCTATCAACTATGTCGGCACGAATGACAGAGATATCATTGTTCATGCTCTGAGCCTTTGGTTCAGCAGGGTCGGTCATAGCAAGTGCAGTCATTCTCAGACCAATGACACCAAAACTTATTATGAAAATGCCACCAATCATAATCAAGCGGCGCTGTGTTTTGCGCAAAATCAGCCCATGTTGAATTTGTGCCCGCTCCCTGAGGTTGGCGAGCTCTATCAAATCAGGATTTTCACCCGAAGACCTGGCAGAAAAAATTTGAGCGAGTGGGCGCAGTGGCTTGCGTATCATGGGACATCAATCGTATTGTTAAACTCCGCTTCATCAACCATAGGCTCTATTCCTGGACTGCGAAACGGAATCTGTTCTAGACCAGCAAAATGTTTTGATGTTAATTCAAGCAGCTTAAGTTCATCAAAATTAGCATTGACCAATTTTGATAATCTTTCTGGTCGATTTAAATATGCCCATTCTGCATTAAGCACCCTCAACCTTGATCGTGCCTTCGCAATGTTTTTATTGAGTTGAACTATCTCATCTAAAGATTGCTTTGTAACATAATTTTCTGAGTAAGTCCAAAGAGCTAATCCCATGACTCCAATAATCAAAAATCCTAAAAGTAAGTTTTTCATGAGTTAATCCGGTTTGGTAGTTCAGGTACGCCAAGAGCTTTTACATCAATTGGTGTTGGGTCAGCAGATGTGCGCCAGCCAATTCTTAATTTGGCTGACCGAGATCGTGGGTTTAGAGATATTTCGCCTGCAGATGCCCTAATTGGCTTTCGGCTTTGCAGGGTAAATTGCGCCTGTACATTTTCCACTAAGGGAGCGTAGCGGCTTCCAGCTTTGCTACCACTACGAGACTGAAAAAATCGTTTAACAATACGGTCTTCTATAGAGTGGAAAGTTACAACAGCTAAAACTCCTCCTGCGCTCAAAACCCGTTCTGCAGCAAATAATCCCTCAACCAATTGATTATATTCACTATTCACTGCAATTCTTAAAGCTTGAAAACTTCTTGTGGCAGGATGTGTCTGACCCGGCTTTGACCGAGGCAAGCATTTTTGAATCACACTAACTAGATCTAAAGTTCTTTCAAACGGCCTTTCATCACGTCGGGCTACAACCATTTTTGCAATTCGACGGCTGGCCCGTTCTTCTCCAAAATGAAATAGAATGTCCGCTATTTGTTCCTCACTTGCAGAGTTGATTAAATCAGCTGCAGTACCTCCAGTTCCACTCATGCGCATATCGAGGGGACCGTCCTTTTGAAACGAAAACCCACGCTCAGCTTGGTCAATTTGCATAGAGGACACACCAATATCTAACACCACGCCGTCAGCTCGATCTATTGTCTGATCTAAATTTGAAAAAGTATCTTGTACAAGTTGCAGGCGATCACTATTTTTTGACAGCCAGTCAGGTGCCATATCAAAGACACTTGGGTCACGGTCAATGCCGATTACTTTATCTGCGCCAGCGTTCAAAAGGTATTTTGTATATCCACCAGCACCAAATGTTCCATCAATCCAAGTACCTGTTATCGGAGCCGCGGCAGAAATTAATTGGGAGATCAATACTGGGATATGTGAGGCATTCGAGGTTGATGGCGCCACCTCAACGGTCATTGAGCGGAATTTTCCAGATAGACTAACGGATCAAAATTCTCAGGCAATCCATCAAGCCAAGCTTCAGTTTTGGATAACTCTTCAGTTTGATATGTTTCAGTTTTCCAGATCTGAAACGTATCACCAGCAGCGATAAAGAATGCCTCAGCCTCTAGATTTATTTTTTTTCTTAACTTGGAGGGCAATACTAGCCGCCCCGTTTCGTCAACAACTGTCGGAAAGGATTGCCCATTAAAAAGGCGTTGCAACATTTGACGCTCCATCGATCCGCGCGGTAAAGCATTAATTTTTATGTCAACTTCATCAATTGCTTTAATAGTATAGCATTCAAGATAGTTACGGCGGTGATCTCCGTAAACAATGACCAATTCTGGGTTCAAGCCTTCAATGAAATTTGGGTCACCCTGCTCTATAACGCGGCGAAACGAGGCTGGTATTGACACCCTGCCCTTAGCGTCCACCTTGTGGTGACTCTCGCCTCTAAATCTGCGTGCCACCTGGGCCTGCCTCACTATCTTTGTGGGGATAAACCCCTTAAATGAAAAGGCGGATTGAACTGCTGCTACCGCTCAATCCGCCAACTTTGTCCCTTGCGGGAACTCCAACTCGGCGAGCAACCTGGGGGGAGATGTGTGCTCGCTAACGCGCCGGATTTCTTCATTCTGGAAATGGCTGCCTGTATGAAACCTGCGCTCGCCTTTGCCCTTCTTTGTGGGGCTTTGATCTTTTTTTACCAAATCCGTAGATAATAGGTGACATGGGAATTCATGGGAATCAATACCTAATTTAAAGAAAATTAAAAATATTTACTGTAATATTAACAAATTATGGTCTCAAAATTTTTATTTGCATACATGTAGTTAATTTTTACCAAATTAACACTAAATGTGGTGTAATTGAGAATAAATAAGTATTTCCCTCAATTTCCCAAAATTAATAGTAATAAATATAAATTTGAAGTTTTGGCAAAATATTTGATAACTTTTTTACTTTTAATTAATTGTAATTCTAAATCTAGATTAATAAA
>JAFMEA010000064.1 GCA_017856985.1 Planktomarina sp. | reverse complement strand
CGGTGCGACAGGTTTTTTACGCCGCAACGGTAAATAACATTATTGAAAAGACTGACGACGGGCCCTTTACTATAGTTCCTATTGGTCAGGGCGCTCTGGGGAGGCCCTTCCCCATACTGGTAGAACTTAGAGCATATAACATTCTGTGATCGATGTGAATCCCTAGACCGCAATGAAACATGCTCAGTGCAGCCTGCCCCTGCTTCAATCGAAACAGTCAAGTTCGCCGATACGGCCAGTAATCAGGGTTAGTATGTTTACTGTTCCTATATCCCAATCTTTGGTTAGGCTCATGTACGGTATCCCTTGGGGGTGGGGTGGCACATGCAGGGGGGCAGACTGTAGACCAAATTACTGACCATTCTGCGCCTTCTTGCAATGAACCCAGCGCTGCTGTTACCAATAAAACATGGGTGTTAGCTGAGCGCTGACGGATGCAACAGGAGCCAAACTCCTCCTCGGTCCGCCATATATACCAATTAAGTAGCTGATTAAATTTATATTTAAAATAAGATAAAATCTCCACCCACAACGCTACCCACAATGAAACATCAGATCAAAACAGAGTTAATCAGGGGTTACTGCGCCTAATCGCTACAGTTGAGCCGCAGGACCACGGACCGGGGGCCCTTATCATAGGGCCCCGCGTCTCGGACCACGGGCCTTTAGTATTAGTCTTCTAAATTCATTCGGGGGCAGTTTTGTTTGGTAACACCACCTTTACTCACGCCTCAATTTCAAGCTGAACCGCGCCTCTACTCTCGTTGAGCAGCGTCAATTATTGAGTATATAGATTCAGGCCGCACTAACAATTCGATGCGAGTTCTCGTTCGCCTGCTAACACCCTGGCGGCACTAAGGCTCTATAGGCGAGCAATGCTGCCCAACCTTGTAGTTCGATAATTTGGCCTAACATCGTTTCTGTCAAAGTCGCTCTGATTTGTTCGGCGCTAGCTTCGTCAAACAGATTATTCACTTCGGTTGGGTCTGATTGCAAATTATAAAATTCACCCCAGTTTTCACCCTGCCTGATCGACATGCGGTGACGATCAGGCACCACGGTTCGAACCCTTTGGAGTTTGTTAAAGCCAGTCGTCAGCCGTTGACTGTCTTCTTCAACAATTATCGCGTCGACTGGAACCAGAAGCAAAAAGATCGCGCCCTTTCGGTCCGTTAAAGGCTGAATTCCAGCCCGCGCAAGAATCCTGGCAAAGATATCTATTGAAAATAAAAAAATAAAACTTCAAGTCAGGCAGACATGTAGGGATGATACCTCACGGAACCTCAGCCTTGGAGCAATGACCGCAGGACTGGTTAACCCAAGTTTTGGAAACCGCTGGAATAACCTTTGGAACGCGATTTGCGCTTCAACTCGAGCCAAAGCATTGCCGGCGCAAATATGGACTCCCAAACCAAAGGATAAATGCCTGTTTGGACGCCGCGAGATGTCAAAACGATCTGGGTTTGGAAACTGGGACGGATCACGATTGGCGGCATTGATCATCATATGGACAGTAGTATCTGCTGGTATAGTGACGCCCGACAATATCTGATCTGATTTTGCCTGACGGTTGTTAATCTGGATTGGTGCCTGATAGCGCAGTACCTCTTCCACCATCGGCTCAATAAGATCTGGGCTTTTGGAGAGAAGATCAATTTGATCAGGGTTAAGCAGCATTTCATGGATACCATGGCTGATCATATTAGTGGATGTTTCGTGCCCCGCATTGAGCATGAAAATACATTGATGCAACAATTCAACTTCTGTGAGACGTTTACCATCTGCTTCCGCATCCGCTAAAATGGTTAGAACCTCTGTGTCATGTGCGTCATGAGGATGCGCACGCTTATATGCAATGAGATCACGTAAATATTGTTTAAAATCGATAACAGCTTGATTTCCATCATCAAGCTGTTTTGGAACTAATGTTGGCTCTAGTGCGGTAAGTATTGAGTTAGCCCATCCCCGAATTAATTCACGATCTTGGCGAGGAACGCCCAAAAGATCGCAAACTACTTCAATTGGAAGGCGGAATGAAAATTCTTCGACAACTTCCATCTTACCCTGATCTTCAAAGCGATCTAAATATTCATCTACCAAGCCAGTAATCCTAGGTACAAAGGCTGCCAATGCTTTTCGGGTGAAAGCAGATTGGAAAAGGTTGCGAATACGCGTGTGGTCTGGCGGATCGATAAAAACAATACTGTTTGTATGATGCTCGAAAAGGGGCGTATTTCCAAATTTTGTGTTGAACACAGACTGTTTGTCAGACGACCAAATCAAAGGGTCCCGATATGTTTGAACAATGTCGGCGTAACAGGTTAGAACAACTGTCCCATCACTATTTTTATGAACAGGCGAATGTGCTCGGAGTTCTGCTAGGACACGGTAAGGATCTGCAAGGTATTCCTCAGAGACATTTTGTAAATCAAACCTAACACTCATGATATTTAGATATCCAATTAAAGCATCGAATTTGGTAAATAAAGTATAATTGAAGGAATAAACACTAACAGTGCAAGACGAATAATATCAACAATCCAAAAAGGAGTTACCCCTTTGAAAATTGTTGCCGTTGATACATCCCCAATCACACCTTTAAGTACAAAAACATTCAAGCCAACAGGTGGAGTGATGAGGCTTATTTCTGTTACAACAACAACGATTATACCAAACCAAATTGGATCAAAACCCAAACTTGTAACCAAAGGAAAGAAGATTGGCACTGTTAACAAAAGCATGGACAAGCTTTCAAACACACACCCTAAAACAAGGTAAATAACTAAAATCATAAACATAACAAGCATAGGAGAAAGTTCAGCTGAAGATACTAAAAACCGCAAAGCTTCGGGCAGACCAGCCATATTAACAAAATTGGAAAATATCCACGCACCTATTAGCACAGCAAACAGTGCAGCAGTTGTCTGAACTGTCTCTATCAAAACCTGTAGCGTTTTTGAAAAATTGAGCTTGCCGCGAGACACTGCAATTAAAAATGCTCCCGCAGCGCCCATGCCTGCCGCTTCGGTTGGGGAAAAAGTAAGGTTGAGCGGCCAGATGTTAAGGACCCCATACAGCCCACCAATAACAATAAAAAATAATAGTAGAACAGCCCATACGCCACGCAACGCTTGAAGGCGGTCAACTAGGCTGCTGCGTTCTCCAGCTGGCCCAGCTTTGGGATTTCGGATAATCGTGTAGCGCACGGCAACTAGATACAAAACAACCCCAAGCAGTCCTGGTATTATCCCAGCAATAAACAATTTACCAATGCTTGTCTCAGTCAAAAGCCCATAAATAACCAGGATAACTGAGGGGGGGATCAGGATTCCTAAAGTTCCACCAGCAGCAATGGATGCAGTCGAGAGACTGTCATCATAATTGTATTTGCGCATTTGAGGCATTGCAACTTTTGACATAGTTGCTGCTGTCGCTAACGACGATCCGCAAATTGCAGAAAACCCAGCGCATGCCACAATGGTAGCCATTGCTAGCCCACCCCTTAGATGCCCTAGAAAGACGTAGGATACTTGATACAGCTCTTTCGATAGACCCCCTTTGTTCACAAAAAGCCCCATGAGTATGAAGAGTGGTACAACGGAAAGTCCATAATCTTGTGATGTGTCAATGATTATTCTACCGACCATAGAGATTGATGCCCTAACTCCACGAATATCAGCGTAACCGGCAAAGCCAACCAGCCCCATCGCAAGGGCAATCGGCATACGCAAGAAAACTAAAAAAAGAACTACACCGAGTCCAACGATAGAGATGAGCATCAGACCGGACCTTTTACTGCGGATAAAATTAACAAAATTGCGCGAGCTAAGAACGTGAGGGCAGTTAGAAAAGTAAATACGGCAATAAACCAGCCGATATAATGCTGTGGGAGATTGAGATACTCTGTTACGTCGCCGAAACCTCTGGCGCGTTCAGCCAATTCCCAAACACGTTTAGCAGGCCAAATCAGGATAACCCCACAGGTCATATCAATTGCGATGTCACGAATTATGGCAAGCCTGCGAGAAAACAATGGGTCTAATAGGTCGACGACAATATTGTTTCCTTTCCAGCTTATAATAGGCAGCGACGAGAAAACAATAATCGCAATAAGCAACCGAGTAAGTTCGGTGGCTGATTCAATAGGATTACCAAATAAGCTGCGTAGTATGACGTCAGCAAAAGTCATAGTCATGAGTATGAAAAGGGCACTTGCAGCAAGCCATGTCGGCAGAACAGCTATATAGCGCCAAAACCCAGTCTGCCTAAAAGACATGTCCCAGGCGGCCTCTGACGATGGTTTTCTAACTTCTAGCTTATTCATTTTAATGCATCCAATTTGTGTGATAAGGCCCAATAGTGGGCCTTATCAAGTAAGCCTTCATTAGATTGAAGATGCCGCCATATTATTCAGCTGCCATTTGCTCTTTAATAAATGCGTGAGCTGCAGTTGCATCAACACCTTTTGCACTCACTTCTGCAATGACTTTTGTAATTAAAGGGCCAGTCATTGCTTGCCATTTAGTTGCATCCGCAGCCGAAGCTTCGGTCAAGTTATTGTCCGAATTTTCGTTTAGCGCTGCCATACCCGCTGTGTCGATCTTATCCCAAGCTTTACCGGCTGCGCGCGACAAGTTTTCTCCAAACACTTTGCTCAGAGCCATGCGGTCCACATCAGACAAATTGTCGAAGGTATCTTGGTTCATAATAACAGCGAAAGATCCACGATAAAAACCACCAGGAACTTGGTATGTATTCTTGGCTACTTCAAATAGTTTAAAGCTTTTTTTCGCCTCCATGGGCATCATAACTCCGTCAGCTGAGTTTGAAGCTAATGTTTCATAAACTTTTGGAGCAGGAACCCGGATACCTGTTGCGCCCAGTGCTGCACCAACATCGCCGGATACCCCTCCCCCGAGCCGCAGTTTCATGCCAGCTATGTCTTCCAAAGAAGATATTTGCGCATTGGAATGTAAAGCCCCTGGGCCATGGGTCATCATCGCCAATACTTTGACGCCCTTATGTTCGCCTAACCCAGCAAAGAATTTATCGTAGGCGCGCCAACTTGCAACTGAAGCTGCTTCTGCATTGCCTTGGTAACCTGGCAGTTCGATCATTTTTGTTGATACAAAACGGCCTGGAGAGTAACCGTGGAAAATCCATGTAATATCTGCTGCACCATCAAGAATTAGATCAAATTGTGCGGGTGGAGAACCCAGCCCATACTTAATTTCGGCACTCACGCGGCCATTTGTTGCATCCTCCATTGCCTTGGTCAATTCTGGAAACATTATCGCATTCATGCCATGGGTGGGTGGTGCCCAAGATGAAATTGTGAGGGTGGTGTCGGCGGCATACGCGGCAATAGATGCTACAGAAAATGCGGCGGCGGCAATGCCCGTTTTAATTAAATGGCTCATTGTGTATCTTCTCCCTTTTGTTTGAGGTTTGTGTAAAAAGTTTAGCTATTTGCTTTGACCACGGAATTGCCATTTGTGAAATTGACCACCTGGCGGACAAATGACAGCATTATGACTGGTTATTTTGCAATCTCTCTTCAAAGTATTCCAGCAGAAATTTCAATAGCAGTTTGTTGCAATGCAGCTGCATACCTTTCGACGGCTCGCTCCATTTCCATTGCTTTAGTAACCCAGATAATTGACAGGCAGCCGATAGCACGTTCATCAGAAATAATTGGTACTGAAAGGCTAGAAGTTTTAGGCCTAAACGTTTGCGGCCCACGAGTAGCAAATCCTTGTTTTAAATAAATATTAAGATTATTTTCGAGCCACTCCTCCTGTAAAAATGGCAAATCTTCCACAACATTTTCTGCTCGGAGCAAATCAATTATTATTTCACGCTCCCGTCCCGCACAGACTGACAGATACGCTCGTCCAGATGAAGAGCGTAGCATAGGTAAGGAATAGCCAATCATGCCTGGGTCAACCGATAGTGGACTACGGCTATGAGTGGATTCTTGAATTATCATATGCGCGTCTGCATAAGTGGAAAGATCAACTGGCCATGCGTGCGCATCAGTAAATTTAACCAAACTTGGGGCGGCTACTTGGCAAAGCTGCGAACGTGTCGATGAGCTGTCCCCTAAGGTGGCCGCCAGCGGCGATAAACGCACACGAGAGTCGCTTCCAGAATAAAGAACATAACCGTCTTCTTCCAGTGTATTGAGTAGGCGATAAACTGTCGTACGAGGCAACCCTAATTCAAGGGCTATCTCACCGACGCGGGCTGCGCCCACTCTGTTTAATAACCGCATAATATTTAGCCCACGTGAAAGTGCCCGCACGTTATCAGGACCTGACGACATTTAACCTGCCCAATCTCAGGCAAACGAGATGTTCGCCTAGGCTTTTAGTTTCATCCCGCAACTATGGTTTGGTCAATAGCACCAAAAATACTTTTTCCTTCACTGTTGAGCATTTCAAATCTAATGGTGTCCCCTGGATTCATGAATCGAGTGGTAGCCTTGCCATTCTGTATGGTCTCAATCATACGCTTTTCCGCCAAGCAGTTGGAACCCACTTCTTCGTTATTTTCATTACTAACCGTCCCCGAACCAATTATGGTACCGGCTGCCAGATTTCTGGTACGGGCTGCATGTGCTATTAAATCTGTGAACTCAAAGCTAAGGTCTTTGCCGGCATCTACTATCCCGAACTGATTGCCATTATAAGTCGTTATTAATGGTAAGTTAATGCGGCCGCCGGTCCATGCTGCACCCAGCTCGTCGGGTGTAACGCAAACGGGTGAAAAGGCGCTGGCAGGTTTTGATTGAAAAAAGCCAAAACCTTTTACTAATTCTGGGCGCATAATATTGCGCAGGCTGATATCATTACATAACATAATCAGCTTTATATGCGACTTGGCTTGCTCGGGAGAGCAACCCATGGGTACATCATCTGTAATAACGGCTATTTCACCCTCAAAATCTAGGCCCCAGTCTTTCTCAACACACGGTATGGGATCAACTGGACCAAGAAACCCGTCGCTGCCTCCTTGATAAAGCATTGGGTCTGTCTCAGAGTTTTCAGGCATCTCAGCACCGCGGGCTTTGCGTACCAGCCGCATGTGGCTTAAATAAGCACTGCCGTCAGCCCATTGAAATGCGCGTGGTAAGGGAGAAGCCAAAGCTCTGGGGTCATATGGGATAGTTTCGACCTCAAAAGCCTCCATTTTATCATTAAGAGCCCGCAGCAAAGGCTCAGTGACCCTCCAGTCTTCGATAGCATCACGAACGCTTTTAACAACAGATGTTGCTAGAACCATGCGTGACAAATCTCGGGATACTACAACTGGCGTGCCATCACGGCCACCAATCTTCAAGGACGCAAGCTTCATAGTAAGGGTTCTCTTTCTTTTGTTAACTAGATTGGTGAAGGTAGGCCATTGACCGCCATATCTACAATATCATTTTCAGAAATAGCGCTCCCCGCAATATATCTGTCAGGGCGTACTAATATTGCGTTTGTATTGAAACTATCCAAGGCTATGGCTAAATCGGGGTGCTCTTCAGCATCTAAAACGGGGACTGCCGGAGAAATCTCCTTATCCAGTGGATGGCGCAGAATTAAAACAGGACAGTAACCAACTTTATCATCCAACCGCCGCCCGTCCCGAAGTATTGGTTGGCCAAACAAGTGACCGCAGTGTGATCTATTGCCGCCAATCAATTTACCAAGGTCACTGACACCAAGTGGTGGCGTAATTGATGAAATACGTGCAGTGCCATCTGCGTTGTTTTCGGCCTGCGCTAGAGCAGTCCGACTATCAATTGTGTTAATCAGACCACCAAGCCGTATCGCCATTTCGATAAATGTGCGCACATGGGGGGAGCGTTCCTGCTGATAGCTATCTAAAATATCCTCATTTGCTGTCCCCTTAATACAGAGCGCCAGCTTCCACGCTAGGTTAGCAGCATCACGGATACCTGCACACATACCTTGCCCCATAAACGGAGGGGTCAGGTGGGCCGCATCACCCGCTATTAGTAAGCGATCCTTAAGCCAATTATTTGCAACGACAGATTGGAAGGTATACACAGCGGTCCGTTCCAATTCAGCGTCCTCGGCATTAATCCAAGGCGCGAGGAACTTCCAAATTGTGTTACTGCGGGTAACCTCCTCATGAGTTTCTCCGTCTAGCAAAGTGATTTCCCACCTCCGCCGTTTGGCTGGGTTGCGACAGTAAGTCATTGGACGCACAGGATCACAGAATTGAATAGAATAATCGCCTAAATCAGGTCGCTCCCTTTTTAATAGCAAGTCCACAACAAGCCACCGCTCATTAAACCCCAAATCATCCACATCAGATCCAATAGAGCTTCTTACTAAAGAGTTAGCACCATCACATCCCACTAAATATTTAGCACTCAGTGAATGCTCATGCCCATCGCTGATATTGCGGCAAATGAATTTTACATTTTTAGTATACTGCTCAATGTTTACAACTTCGGTCCCATTCAGAACTACTGCATTAGGGTAACCAGAAAGCTTAGCGCGCAATAGTTGTTCCAAATCTGGCTGGTGTAAGCGGTAACTGGCGTGCCATCCTTGAAGGCCTATTTCTTGTGGACGTGGCCACTCTAAGATCACGGATTTTTTTTGATCTACGAAA
This sequence comes from Planktomarina sp., assembly GCA_017856985.1. GTDB lineage: Bacteria > Pseudomonadota > Alphaproteobacteria > Rhodobacterales > Rhodobacteraceae > Planktomarina > Planktomarina karensis. The sequence goes on along the minus strand of JAFMEA010000064.1, from coordinate 1,329 downwards.
CGCATGCCTGGATTTATCCGGACCTTTTTACTAAGTGGATTCGCGACACCAACCGTTTGAAAAATTCGCATAGTTTCATCATCAAAATGTACCGCCCGTGGCAAGTGATACATCACTTCATTCCGCTCAATGACAACTACACTTAGGTTACACTGTGCAAGCAAATTTGCTAGAGTTGCACCAGTCGGCCCATAACCAACAATGGCGACATCAAAAAGCTGAGTAATGGCCTCATTCATCTCTCACGTCCACGTAGTTCATAAAGCCACGGGCAATCCACCATTGGTGGCGCACGCAATCCACCCGCAGCAGCCTTCAATCGCATATCAACAAAAGCCCTTCGCTCGTCTTCTGGCAAATAAAGTCTATCATGACCCCAGAAACTAGGGCCCACTGTGGTTTCATGAGGCTCCCAAGTCACAGGATCTATCAACCTTCCGCCCCAACCGCTTTCAACAAAAAAACCTGACGGCGTATTGGCGTAAAAACTAGTTATATGGTCATTTGTATGACGACCCAGCGTGTAAGCGATGCCATCTTTTTGTTGACTTGCCAGGTCATAACCTTGCCCCATATCATCGAGGTTTTCATACTCCACCATGAAGTGGTGAAACCCGGAATTACCTGAGCCAACTATAGCAAAACTGTGATGCCGACCATTGACGTGAAAAAAGTAAAGAGGTATCGGATCAAGTCCATAATCACTGACGGCAAAACCTAATATATCGCAATAGAACGGCAAAAGAGCTGTTGCGTCTGGAACATGTAAAACTGCGTGCCCCATCCCTAATGGGCCTGTTTTGAAACCGTCAATTGGACGTCCAGGAATGAAAGGTTCCTCTGCTTTTTGAGGGTTCCAAACTAGTTCAATTCGATTTCCGGCAGGATCACTGCACACAATTAAGTCTTCTACAAAGCGACGGTCAGCTAGCTCACTCCCCCCCTCTGTTACTTTATGTCCCGCATCATCTAATTTGGCAGCAAAATATTGGAGGTCAGATTTTTTTGATACTTCCCATCCGATAAAAGCCAACGTTTCACCAGGCTCATCAGATACAACCAAACGTTGTACTAGATCATCCATGCGAAAAGAAAGCTGGCGTCCACCATGGTCAGCAAGATGCATGGCAAGAACCTTACCAGCAAAATATTTCCAATCATCCACTTTGTTAGACCTAACTCCAAGATAGCCCAAAGATTTAATCGGCATTTTTGTTACCTTCCCTGATCTCGGCTTAAATTACGCAGCAAAGAATATTCTTAGAACCGGTTCTCCACTTAACGTCCATCAGGCGGACAACTCTCGCTTTTTGTGGGCAACTCCAATCG
>JAFMEA010000063.1 GCA_017856985.1 Planktomarina sp. | reverse complement strand
TATTTAATACATGATGATTACCCGGTGCATGCTTCAGGCGACATGAATGCCTGGGCTGTGCGTGAAGTCAGTGATGCCCTACCCATTATTATTCTACCTGATCAAAACCTTGCACCCATTGATGACATAATGGAAACGTGTGATGGTTTTGTCTTTACTGGTGGGCGTCCTAATGTACATCCAAAAGAATATGGAGAAGAGCTAACTGAAGCCCACGGTGTGATGGATGAAAAAAGGGATGGGCTGGCACTGCCTTTGATCCGAGCTTTGGTTGAACGGGGCCAGCCACTGCTTGCAATTTGCCGCGGTTTCCAAGAATTAAATGTTGCAATGGGTGGAAGCTTATATCCGGAAATTCGCGATCTGCCTGGACGTGAAAACCATCGGATGCCTCCCGAGGGCACTTTGGTGGAGAAATTTGCCCTTAGACATGAAGTTAATTTAACACCTGGTGGGAAGTTTGCTCAATTATTTGGTGCTGATACTGTTCAGACCAATACGCTGCACGGTCAGGGAATTAAAAATCCAGGGCCACGAATAATTATAGATGGCTATGCGGCCGACGGCACGCCAGAGGCTATCTTCGTCAGTGAGGCAAAAGGCTTTGCATTGGGAGTACAATGGCATCCTGAATACCGTGCAAGCGAGGACCCGGTATCAAGGCCACTTTTCGCAGCTTTTGGCGAAGCAGTTCATGAATGGTATGCCAGTCGTTAGGCTTGGAAATGGAGATCTATAAACGATATTGCAAGGGCTTGGATATCTTAGTTATCTGAAGAGAAGTTAGGTCCACGCGGCAGCTGTTCTTCCCTGAGTTTTTTGCGTTTCAGTGCGACAAATATTCTCTTTAAACGCTTTGTATAACAATATATCTATATTTTTGTGGGCACGTACATCTGACCTGTTGCGAACCGTAATTGCGCAGGGTAACTATTCTTTAAATTTATTTGCTTGCATTGCAAAAACTGAACGGTGAATAGCTGCGTTATGAAGGGACCAAAGTCTTGAAAATTGGAACTTTGAAAGAAACTTTTGAAGGTGAGCAGCGCGTTGCGCTTACGCCAGAAAGCGCACTACAGCTCAAAAAGCTAGGGCATGAGTGTATTATTGAAAAGGGAGCTGGATTAGCTTCTGGCTTTAATGACGCTGAATATAAATCAGCAGGTGTTACTATTGCGCCTACTGCAGCGGCGGTAGCGAAGGCCAGTGATGTTATAACGAAAGTGCGACCGCCAAATACAACCGAAGTAAAACGGCTATCTACTTCACAAACACTGATATCCTTTTTCTACCCAAGTTCAAATGGCGCATTGATGGAATTAGCGTGTGCCAGAAGTGCAAGTATTATTGCAATGGATATGGTCCCGCGGATTAGTAGGGCGCAAAAAATGGATGCCCTTTCATCAATGGCTAATATCGCTGGATATCGCGCTGTTATTGAGGCGAGTAATAATTTTGGTCGCTTCTTTACAGGTCAAGTTACTGCGGCGGGTAAGGTTCCTCCAGCCAAAGTGTTGATCGTTGGTGCTGGAGTGGCAGGACTGGCAGCCATCGGTACATCAACGTCACTTGGCGCAATCACCTATGCCTTTGATGTACGCCCAGAAGTGGCAGAGCAAGTTGAATCAATGGGTGCAGAATTTGTATTTCTGGACTTTGCTGATGAGCAAGCCGATGGCGCAGCTACTGGAGGATACGCGCCAGTTTCATCACCTGAGTTTGCAGCGGCCCAATTAAAAAAGTTTAGAGAAATAGCCCCTGAAATTGATATTGTGATTACTACGGCATTAATTCCTAATCGTGAAGCGCCCGAACTATGGACACAGGACATGGTGGCTAGCATGAAGCCAGGGTCGGTCATTATTGATCTTGCTGCTGAGAAGGGCGGTAACTGTAAGCTGACAATTGCCGACAAAAGGATAGTTACGGATAATGGTGTTATAATCATAGGATATACGGATTTTCCAAGCCGGATGGCAGCTCAGGCTAGTACTCTTTATGCCAATAATATTCGTCATATGATTTCTGATCTTACTCCAGAAAAAGACGGTTTAGTTAAGCATGATATGGAAGATGACGTTATACGCGGGGCTACAGTCACCCATGAAGGTGAGATAACTTTCCCGCCGCCACCGCCAAAGGTGCAGGCAATTGCGGCACAACCAAAAGAAGCCTCTAACGTAAAAACAGCAGAACAAATTAAGGCTGAAGAGGCGGCAAATTTTACTAAAGCAACACGCCAGCAATATGGATTGCTGGCTATCGGTGGCGCTATCATGCTTTTGATTGGAGCTTATGCGCCTGCTAGCTTCATGCAACATTTTATTGTGTTTGCCTTGGCCTGCTTTGTTGGGTTCCAAGTGATATGGGGAGTAGCGCATGCCTTACATACGCCATTAATGGCTGTAACAAATGCTATTTCAGGAATAGTTGTGGTGGGCGCCCTTTTACAGATTGGATCTGGCAGCTTCCTGGTTTGGCTTCTTGCGGGCATTTCAGTGTTAATTGCTACCATCAATATTGTCGGTGGGTTTATGGTTACGCGCCGTATGCTTGCTATGTTTCAGAAATCATAAGGGGGGATAGAAAATGCTTTCTATAGGTATCACGTCTGCCGCTTATATTGCATCGGCAGTATTATTTATTTTGTCACTTGGCGGTTTGTCTAATCAAGAAAGTGCTAAACGCGCAGTTTGGTATGGTATCGCTGGAATGGCGTTGGCGATGTTTGCGACGGTGTTTGGTCCCGGTGTTGGAAATTATATTCTAATTGCATTGATGGTAGCTATTGGATCTTTTCTTGGGGTAGCAGTAGCCAAACGTGTTGAAATGACGGATATGCCTCAACTTGTTGCCGCATTGCACAGTTTTGTTGGATTGGCAGCCGTATTTATCGGATTGAATGCTGAATTTGAGCTCGCAACGGTTCGGCAGTTAATACAATCAGATAGTGATTTAACCGATTTGACGGGCTTTGGTAAAAAACTGGCAGCAAAGGATGCGGTAGAAATAGCAATTTTGAAAGTTGAAGTATTTCTTGGTGTTTTCATTGGTGCGGTGACATTTACGGGATCTATTGTTGCGTTTGGAAAATTAGCTGGAAAGTTAGATGGTAAGCCTTTCAAATTACCGGGTGGACATGCTTTAAACGCAATAGCTCTGCTGGCATGTATTCTGCTGGGAATATGGTACACAAGTGGGTCTGGCGTTTGGACCATGATCGCAGTTTTGATTATTTCTGGGTTCATTGGTTGGCATCTAATCATGGGCATTGGTGGAGCTGACATGCCGGTCGTAGTATCTATGCTTAATTCCTATTCAGGTTGGGCAGCAGCAGCTATTGGTTTCACTCTGGGCAATGATTTGTTGATAGTTGTGGGCGCACTGGTAGGTTCGTCTGGGGCAATTTTAAGTTATATTATGTGCAAAGCTATGAATCGGAATTTTGTATCAGTAATTCTGGGTGGTTTTGGTGGCAATAAAGGCCCACAAATGAAGGTTGAAGGCGAACAGATTGCCATTGAGGCTGATGGCGTTGCAACTATTTTAAACGAGGCTGACAGTGTTGTGATCATACCAGGTTATGGGATGGCTGTTGCTCAGGCACAGCAATCGGTATCCGAACTGGTCCGCAAGCTTCGTGCTCAGGGCAAAAATGTACGTTTTGCGATCCACCCTGTTGCGGGCAGGCTACCTGGCCACATGAACGTACTTTTAGCAGAGGCTCGCGTTCCTTACGATATTGTAATGGAAATGGACGAAATAAATGATGATTTCCCGGAGACGGACGTAGCTATAGTAATTGGGTCTAATGATATTGTGAACCCAGCGGCGCAGGATGATCCCAATAGTCCAATTGCCGGTATGCCAGTTTTGGAGTGCTGGAAAGCAAAACATGTTTTTGTTTCAAAAAGAGGTCAGGGCACTGGATATTCTGGCATTGAGAATCCACTTTTCTTTAAGGAAAATACCCGAATGTTTTATGGTGATGCCAAGGCGTCACTAGATAAACTTTTACCTATGATCGACTGATTTGGGCTAAATTATGTCGTAAAAACTAAATGCTGATGCACAGTCAGGTCAATTTTTGAAAAAAGAGGGCTAAATGTCAGATATGCGGGATCATCCATTACGGTTTAATGCAACAAATGAACTTCATGCTCGGCCTTTCCCCATTGTTTCTACTTCGGCACGAGCTGCTTTCTTTGCTTATGGTAACTCAGATGACAATACGGAACGAAGTAGTACTGCTGATTGGGATCACCTTATACAACTGCTTGATAGGTTTGGCGCTCAACACCCTGCTGTAAATGTCACACATTACTTTGGAAAACTTGGTCAGGTTTGGGTTAAATGGGAGCGCCATACGGAGTTCACTACCTACACTGCGATTATCGACGACTTAGGGAAAGTCGCATTTGATGGGTCTGAGTTTGATATTTTTCCAAGCGATTGGTTGGCTTCAATGCCAGGCGAAAGGTTAACTTCTGCTGCTATTCGAATTGAGAGTACCGCCTCAAATAAGACCATAGAACGGAATCTTAAAACTCACTTTGTAGCAGAAAGTTTGGCTGTTAGCAGAGTTTTGGATAGTGCGGCGGTGATTGCGGGTGATTATCGGATTGATGTTCATGGGCATCTCCGGTTTGCAGTATTCGTTGCCCCAACTACTGGACGCAATCGGATTGGTAGGATTGTTCAAAGACTGAATGAGATTGAAGTTTACAAGACCATGTCGATGCTTGGCCTTTTTGAGGCGCGTGAACTTGCGCCTAATTTGAGCGTTGTAGACCAAAGCATGGCTGAACTGGTAGCCGCTTTGAGCGATGAACACGTTTCAGCAGAATCTAATTTAGATGCCCTTTTAAAAATGTCAGCTAAATTAGAGGGCCATTCCTCACAAGTTTCTTATAGATTTGCTGCCAGTAAAGCCTACTCAGCAATTGTCTCACAGCGAATAGAGGTTCTCCGCGAAGAGCGATTTGAGGGGTTGCAAACATTTCGTGAATTCATGATGCGCCGCTATGACCCATCTATGCGAACTGTCCAAGCAATGGATTCTCGTCTTCAGGACTTAATTTCTAGGGCTAAGCGAACTGGAGATTTACTCCGTACGAGGGTAAATGTGGAGAGACAGGGGCAAAACCAAGATCTTCTCGCAAGTATGGACCGCCGAGCTGATATGCAGCTACATTTACAAAAAACGGTTGAGGGTTTGTCGATTGTGGCAGTTAGCTACTATGCTACTGGACTTGCACTGTATCTTTTAGCGCCAATTCCGTCCATGTTTGGACTGCCAAAAGTTTTTCTAACGGCGGCGGTAGCACCTGTTGTTGTGGGTCTGGTATATTTTGCATTGCGCCGTATTAGGCGAAACTTAAAGTAACTATTTGAATTTTTCTTGACTGCTACTAATAAAAAAATATTAGTAGCTAGTATGAATGATACACTTACCTCCCGTCAGCTATTGGACCGCTTAGTAGCCTTTCCAACTGTCAGTTCAGATACGAATTTACCTTTAATATATTTTGTTCGGGATTATCTGTCTCAACATGGGATCGACAGTTATGTGATACCTAATGAGGATGGTAGTAAAGCTGGACTTATAGCCCAAGTAGGTCCTGATGTAATTGGTGGAGTTGCTCTATCAGCACACTCTGATGTAGTTCCAGTGGAAGGGCAGGATTGGACGACCAACCCTTGGGAAGTTATTGAAAAAGATAATAAACTTTATGGACGGGGTACCTGTGATATGAAGGGCTTCGTCGCCTTGGCAATGGCTACAATGGTAAAGGCTAAATCGTTAGATCTTCAGCGCCCGTTGCAATTGGCTTTGTCTCGTGATGAGGAAGTTGGGCTCCTTGGCGCTCCTGATGTTTCGCAGGGATTGTTGGATAATTTTGCAAAAGTAGATGCCGTAATAGTTGGTGAGCCCACAGAGATGAAGGTAGTTACAGGTCATAAGAGTTGTGATGATCTGCAGTTTCATGTGCGTGGCCGTGAGGTGCATTCTTCGATTTTACACCAAGGTGTTTCGGCTGTGATGTGTGGGGCACGATTTGTGGAATGGGTGCGCCAACAAAATGTTGAAAACCAAGCTAAAGAGCCTTCACTTGTTGCCGCCCTCTATGACCCCCCATTTACCACATTACATGTTGGTCAAATCAATGGCGGTACTGCCAACAATATTACAGCTAAAGATTGTTATTTTTCTATTGATTTGCGCTGTGTTGGTGATGAACGTCCTGAAGATTGGCGTTTAAAAATTCAAAGAGAACTGGATGTAATTGAGAAAGAAATGCAAGCTATTCATCCAGAATCTTTTTTTAAAATGGATGTTATGCCTGGCCCGGCTGTCGTTCCAGAAGTCGATGGTAAGGCGGAAGGCTTGGCAAGAAGATTAACTGGCGATAATGGCATTCACACGGTCGCCTACGGTACAGATGGCGGGCATTTTCAAAACCGGGGGTTTTCAGTTGTGATTTGTGGTCCTGGAAGCATTACACAGGCCCATCAGGCTGATGAGTTTATCCAAGTTTCTGAATTCAAAGCAGGCGAAAAAATGTTGGACAGCTTGCTCACAACCCTGCAAACAGTCTAGCCACCAGTATGGCTCATGTGGCGAGACATCTTTCCACCTTCATCGCCACGAGAATAATCAAAATCATGACCCAAGGGTTTGGCGCCAATCGCGCGCCTAATGGCAGCCTCTAGGGGAATGTTTGTCTCTGATGCACGTAGTGGCTCACGAAGATCAGCGCTTCTCTCTTGACCGAGGCATGTATAAATTTCACCAGTACATGTAACGCGTACTCTGTTACAGCTTTCACAAAAGTTATGGGTTAATGGCGTGATTAAGCCAATTCGTTGACCGGTTTGTTTGATCTTCATGTAACGTGCTGGTCCGCCAGTTCGATCTGGTAAATCTTCTAAAGTATAGCGTGTTTCTAATTTTTCTTTGAGGTCGCTTAAAGCCCAATATTGGCCAACACGATCCTCGATACCAAGATCACCCATTGGCATCACTTCAATGAAAGTTAAGTCCATCTTTCGTCGTGCACAGAAATCTGTAAGGTCAAAGAGTTCATTTTCGTTAAAACCTCTGAGCGCTACGGTATTTACCTTTACCTTTAGTCCGGCCTCAATGGCTGCATCAATACCATGCAAAACTTTTTCAAGTTTGCCCCAGCGTGTAATTTGAGAAAATTTCTCAGGGTTCAAGGTATCAATAGAAATATTTATTCGGCGCACACCAGCTAAAAAGAGATCTTTAGCAAACCTGTGTAATTGGCTGCCATTTGTAGTCAGAGTAAGTTCGTTTAAATCGCCACTTTTTATATGACGTGACATCGCTTGAAAGAATGACATTATATCGCGACGTACCAACGGTTCGCCGCCTGTGATCCGCAGCTTGTTCACGCCAAGACCAATAAACGTTGAGCATAGGCGATCGAGCTCCTCAAGAGTGAGTAAATCACGTTTGGGAAGAAAAGTCATGTTTTCGGACATGCAATATACACATCGGAAGTCACACCGATCTGTTACAGAGAGACGTAGGTAAGTAATTTCTCGTGCAAAAGGATCAATAAGGCTGCTGTTCATGTCGAAAGACGTAACGCTGCACATAACCAACCACAAGTAAGATTCTATATTTTTGGGTTAGCGCAGCATAATTTTTTTGAAAACTATTTAGGGGAAAGTACCTCCAAGAGCATGAGACAATACAAAAAGACGTATCGCTGATGCTAGACCAACATCCATACCACGGATATGATCAATTTCAGTTGCTAACACATTTATTGATTTTCCTTGATTTCGAGCAATGAGGACAAATTGATGCCAAAACTCTTCTTCAATAGACACACTAGTACGATGGCCATCCAGTGTTAGAGAACGTTTTTTTGGCCGGTGCATCATGGCTCACGTTTCAACTGATCAAGACGACGCTCTTGTGAAGTATTTTTTACAATATTTGCTTGTTTATCAATTTTTGTCTGGCCAAATTTGATGGAATTGGAATTGCCACGTTCTGTATTTTTTATCCGTATTTTAGTTTTTCGAAATTTGTTTAAGTTAGTTGGCTTCTTCATTTTGGGCCAATCATTAACTCCGGCCGCACTACTTGGTCAAATTTAGCCTCATCTACAAATCCCAATGTAACTGCCTCGTGTTTTAAAGTAGTTCCATTTTTATGCGCAGTTTTAGCCACTGTGGTTGCATTATCGTAACCAATTTCAGGTGCGAGAGCGGTGACGAGCATCAGGCTTTCACGCATTAGTTTTTCGATACGATCTCTGTCAGCCGTTATACCTGCAACACAGTTATCGGTGAAAGCTCTTGAGGCATCACCCAATAGCTGCATTGATTGCAATACATTGTAAGCCATCATCGGTTTATACACGTTCAATTCAAAATGGCCTTGGCTGCCAGCAAAACCCACAGCGGCATCGTTGCCCATAATATGGGCGCACACCTGTGTAACAGCCTCACACTGAGTAGGATTAACTTTTCCAGGCATTATGGAACTTCCTGGTTCATTTTCTGGTAAAATAAGTTCTCCCAAGCCACACCGTGGACCTGAACCTAAAAGTCGAATGTCATTAGCAATTTTGAAAAGGCTGACTGCGGCAGTTTTGAGAGCTCCTGACATCTCGACCATAGCATCGTGTGCAGCTAAAGCCTCAAATTTATTAGGCGCGGTTATAAACGGCAAACCAGTAACTTGTGCAATATTTTGAGCCACAATGGGCCCCCAACCTTTTGGTGTGTTCAAGCCAGTACCTACTGCAGTGCCTCCCTGGGCCAACTCATAAATATGCGGCAAGGCGGACTTAATTCGTTCGATAGCCATTTTGATTTGGTGGTTATACCCTGAAAACTCTTGTGCCAGCGTTAGTGGAGTTGCATCCATTGTGTGAGTGCGGCCAATTTTTATTATATCTTTAAACTCTATGACCTTCGTTTCTAAAGCCCTTTGCAACGCATCTAGGCCGGGTAAAGTCACATTGTTCGCGGTCATTGCTGTGGCAATGTGCATTGCGGTGGGGAATGTATCGTTAGAGGATTGCCCCATGTTACAATGATCGTTTGGATGTACTGGGTCTTTCGATCCAATTACGCCGCCAAGTATTTCAATAGCTCGATTGGCAATAACCTCATTTGCATTCATATTTGATTGAGTGCCTGAACCAGTTTGCCAAACTACCAATGGAAAATGGTGATCTAGTTTTCCAGAAAAAACTTCATTTGCAGCCGCTTGGATAGCCTCACTCTTATCCTTGGGTAACCTTCCCAAATTTAAGTTTGCTTGTGCACAGGCTTGTTTGACAACCCCGAGCGCACGTATAATAGCGACAGGTTGCTTCTCCCAGCCTATTGGAAAATTAATTAAAGAGCGTTGCGTCTGCGCTCCCCAATACTTGTCAGAGGGTACTTCCAGAGGGCCAAAGCTATCAGTTTCTATACGAGTTGTAGTCATCAAATAGCCTTTCATTATATTTACAGAAGCTTACTTCTGTGAGCCTTTAGGGGCATATGGAGTTTTTTAGGATTTACGAAAGCTATCCAAACTCACGACTTCTGCATCTGTTGTCTTATTCTCACGCTCTTCTGCATTTTCATGCATTGGCGCTTCAGCAACGGGTAGTTTTTCAATATCAGCATTGTGGGTTTCATCGTCGTCTTGTTGTTCAAATTTTAACCCAAATTCAACAGATGGGTCAACAAATGTACGAATTGACATAAACGGTATATAAAGTGGTTCTGGGTTATCACCAAAATTAAGGGTTACTGAAAAGCCCTCATTGGTTACTTCAAGATTGGCAAACCAATGTTGCATGACCACTGTCATTTCTTCTGGATAGCGGTCTGATAGCCAGTCAGCAATTTCGACGTCTGGATGCATAGTGTCAAAGGTGATAAAGAAATGGTGCTCTCCAGGTAACTCGCCTTTACTGGCGATGTCTTGCAAAAGGCTTTGAATTAGGCCGCGCATCGCGTCATGCATTAGGTTGCTATAGTCGATCATTTTTATCACCGTAAGTTTTTGGG
>JAFMEA010000062.1 GCA_017856985.1 Planktomarina sp. | reverse complement strand
CGATCCCTACCGCCGGAGCCAACTATTTGATTAGCTAAAATGAATTAAATTTTCTTATAATTAGGAATTGTTAGTTTTACCAATTAACAAGCAAATCATCAGCGACATTAGAGAAAACGCAATGTATAGCAGACCAATAGTCCCAAAAGATTTTCTTGTGCCAGATATCTTTAAAACAGATGAATTTGTTTTAAAGCCACTGACCGTAAATAATTTGGTTAAGGACTATGATGCCGTAATGAGTAGCCAGAACCATTTACTTGGTTTGATGGGAAGTAACGACGATTGGCCCCTTAAATTAACTTTAGAAGACAATCTTGTTGATCTTGGCTGGCACCAAAGAGAATTTACACTAAGACATTCATTTGCGTATTCAGTAATGTCAAAAGATGATCAAGAATGCCTTGGCTGTTGCTACATTTATCCGTCTGTGAAAGCAGATTATGATGTCCAGGTATTTTACTGGATACGACAAGAACATCTCTCCTGTGGTTTAGAAGAAAGGTTAGGGTTAATATTCAAAAATTGGCTTAAAACAGATTGGCCATTTTCTAAAATAGATTTTCCAAATAATAAAAATGTCAAATTATAGGTGCCAAGTCGTAAAATTAAGTTGTAGTCAAATCTAAAAATTAATAATTACAATTACAATTACAGAAAGACCGTAAACGGCCAATAGTATTGATTTTTAAATTTTTTTGCCTAAAATAGTCGTCAAATAGGGTATCGTGATCTTTTACACTTAAATAAGGTCTGGTTTCAGGACAAACTTAATGAGACTAATTATTACTTTCAGAGCTTTTGCCCTAATTCAAATCTTATCAGTTTTAGTCACTTTGGCTGCTCCAGAAGCAAAGATGGAGAGTTTTGGACTAAGCTATAGCAACGATACTTTATTGTTTATGCAGTTTTCTGCTATTTCTCAGTTAATGCTTGCCCTAGTGACTTTTACACTACCAAGTTGGCTTGGAACCAATCTTTGGAAAGCAGCACCTACCTACGTTTGGTTAAGTTTACTGCCACTTTCTGTAAACGTGTACCACATTATTTCTGGTATTATGACTATCACCGTTGTTTTTTACGTTGAAAATACTTTTTGGTTGGTCTTCGCATTTGCATTCTATTCATTTGGAAAACGGATGAAACTCCGCTTTTGAGATTTATTAAGCTAAATAATCTTTTTAAAAACATACCAATCATTACAATTCATATTAGTCCGTTTTATTTGCAGGATCTTAAAAAATTAAAGATGTATTATGATTAAGATTTTAGTAGTACGGATCACCAAACCAGATTTCACATAAAAGGATTTTCAAGATGATGCTAACTCAAATCGTTGCTGGTGTTTTCATGTCCATTATTGCCTTAGCCGTTTTTTTGTTAATACTGAAACTTATCAGAGACACTCTGCAAACAATGAAAAATCAAAAAAATTCCAAAGATTAAAAATACAAATTACATATAAATTTAATCATAGGTGGATGAATGGATTATTTAAGAATAATAGGTTTCACTAAAGCTTTAAAATAAATTATATTAATAATAATCAAATATTTAATAAAAATAATTAATGCATTATGTACGCAATTTTTTTCCAGTTGGATCAAAAGGTGGTTCATGCAGTACAATAGCAGAATGAGGCTTGCCAAGGACCATAACATCTAACTCTTCGCCAGGGCTAACATTTTTTAAATAGCAAAGTGCAAGCGACTTTTTCACGCTGTACCCATAAGATCCCGATGTAACCCGACCCACACCATTACCAGCTTTATCAAATATTGGTTCGCCTCCAGTAGCGTCAGCTGTTTTCACATTTAAAATTTCAACCATAGAAAGCATTTCACGTGGGGAATTATCTTTAACCTTTAGATATGCAGCCTTATTCAAAAAATCTTTTTCCAACTTTATTAGTCCAGCCAATCCAACTTCCTGCGGCCAGTATTCTGGGCTATATTCGCGTGACCAAGACCCATATCCTTTTTCAATTCTAAGGCTCATTAGTGCACGAGCTCCAACAGGCCCTGCCCCAAAGGCTTTACCAGTTTCTAGGAGCGCTTTGTAAAGTCTTTGCTGGTCTGAAACATCACAGTGCAACTCCCAACCCAAGTCCCCAGTAAAGGAGACCCGTAACGCCACACATTCCACACCAGCCAACTCAATCTTTTTGGACCTCATGAATGGAAATTCTTTTGTAGATAGAGATTCATTTGTTAGTCTTTTCAATAACTCACGCGACTTTGGACCCGCAACGTTAAAACCACACACTGCCTCTGTTAGGCTCTCAAAAGTGACGCCTTGTGGCATTGGAACCATATTCCAAAACCGTTGATGATAACGCTCTGCCATACCTGAACCAATGATCAGAAACTCATTTTCAGATAGAAGTGTCACAGTGAAGTCACCAGCGATGCCACCGCGAACTCCGATAAGGGGTGTCAGGCATGACCTTCCCACTATTGAGGGCATATTATTAGCAAATATTGAGTTTAACCAACTAGCAGCTGCAGTACCCTTGACTTTATATTTGGCAAAGTTGGAGATATCTATGATCCCAGCATTTTCACGCAACATCTGGCATTCTAAGCCAACTGGCTCAAACCAATTCTGTCGCGTAAAACCGTTGGTGTCTGCTACACCAGGTTTGTTTGCAAACCATTGTGGGTGTTCCCAACCATAATTTATTCCAAAGACTGCTCCAAGAGCTTTTTGCATCTCATAAATAGGTCTAACCCGTACCGGCCTGCCAGCATCACGCTCTTCGTTAGGAAAGTGAATAGCGAACCGCTTAGAATATTGATCACCCACCCTAGCCTTTGTGAACGCTTTCCCAGCCCATTTTCCAAATCGTGCAACATCCCAAGTGAACATATCATAATGACTTTCACCCTCGACCATCCACTGCGCCGACATCAAACCCATCCCACCAGATTGACTAAACCCTGGAATAATCCCGTTACAACAGAAGTAATTTTTAAGATCAGGATGAGGGCCATATAAAACATTGCTGTCTGGAGACCAGATCATTGGACCGTTGATGACACGCTTAATACCCGCCGTGCCGACTACAGGAACACGATCAATTGCCCGCATCATATTGTCTTCAATCCTATCAAGATCATCAGCAAAAAGCTCATGTGCAAAATCAAGAGGGGTCCCTTCTTCAGCCCAAAACCGCAAATCTTTTTCATACGCTCCAATTAGAAGTCCATTGCCCTCTTGTCTCAAATAATACTCACCATCGCGATCAGCCACTGACGGAAGGCGCCTTTTCATATCAGCTATTTCAGCGATACTTTCAGTGACAAAGTATTGATGCTCCGTTGGCTGAAGCGGCAACTCTATTCCTGCCAAGGCAGCAACCTCACGACCCCAAAGACCAGCGGCATTTACAACCCATTGAGAGTGAATGTCACCATTTGACGTCCTGACAATCCACGTTCCATCAGCTTGTTGCTCAGTACCCGTCACTGGAGTAAACCTATGGATCTCAGCACCTCTTGCCCGAGCGCCAGAAGCATATGCATTAGTTACGCCCGAAGGATCAACATTTCCACCATCTGGTTCGTACATAATACAACGCACGCCATCATAATCGACTAGTGGATGTAACCTTTCAGCTTCGTCTCGACTTACCTCGTGAAAATTCATCCCATAAAACTTTGCTTTAGCCTCTTGCAGCCTTAGCTGATGCTCCCTATTTTCAGTTTGCGCGAGGTAAAGGCTTCCCGGTTGGAATACCCCACAGCCCTGTCCCGTTTCCTTTTCCAGTTCTTTGTATAAGTTCATCGTATAATGCTGAATACGGCTGATATTAGTGCTATCGTGCAGTCCATGAATATTGGCCGCCGCGTGCCAAGTGGAACCAGAGGTCAATTCATTTCGTTCTAGCAAAACTACATCAGTCCAACCTAATTTGGTTAGATGATACAAAATTGAACATCCAATTACTCCACCACCAATAACAACAGCCTGAGCGTGGGTGCGCATGATAAAAACCTTCGTCTCAATAAAAATTTATATGTTCAGATCATGGCTAAAGTATACAATTGGCGCAAGGCAATATTCAGCATTTCAAGCTTTACAAAGATTATAAAATAATTAGGTTTTTATGATTAAATATTTTTATAAATTTATGTTTTTAAGGCAAATATTAAAAATATCGGTTTTATTTATAAAATGTCGTGATTAGAACTTTGTAAATAATTTGAAACTTTAATCTCTTTTAAAAAGAGGGTGAGGCCTAATGAAAACTACTACCCGGGTCGCGATTATTGGCGGCGGAGTTGTCGGATGCTCAGTATTATACCATCTAACCAAGTTGGGATGGTCAGACGTAATGTTATTGGAACGTTCTGAGCTCACGTCAGGATCAACGTGGCACGCGGCTGGAGGTTTTCATACTCTTAACGGCGATACTAATATGGCAGCTTTGCAAGGCTATACTATCAAGCTTTACAGAGAGTTAGAAAAATTAACCAGTTTATCTTGCGGACTTCACCACGTGGGAGCCATAACCCTTGCCGATAACCAAGATCGATTTGACATGTTGGTCGCTGAGCGAGCAAAGCATCGCTACATGGGCTTAGAAACTATGATTATCGGGCCTGAAGAAATTGCCAAAATTGCTCCAATTACTAACACTGAAGGTGTGATTGGTGGCTTGTATGATCCATTAGACGGACATCTGGATCCATCAGGTACTACCCATGCCTACGCTAAAGCAGCACGCATGGGTGGAGCAACCATCGAAACCAATTGCAAAGTTTCAGAAACAACTCAACGCCCAGATGGGACATGGAATATTGTGACTAATAAAGGGACAATCCATGCTGAGCATGTAGTTAATGCTGCTGGATTGTGGGCGCGTGAAGTGGGTGCAATGGCAAATATTTACTTTCCCCTTCTCCCAATGGAGCATCAGTACCTAATTACCGAGGAGGTTCCAGAAATTGTGTCTATTGCGGAGGCTGGAGGAGAGCATCCTGGCGTCACAGACCTTTCTGGAGAAAGCTACCTGCGCCAAGAGGGTCGTGGCCTTTGTATTGGCTTTTATGAGCAGCGTTGTCGACCTTGGGCGGTCAACGGAACTCCTTGGAATTTTGGGCAAGAGCTCCTACCAGATGATTTTGATAAAATAGAAGACAGTATCGCATTTGCGTATAAACGGTTTCCAGCATTGGAGCGCAGCGGTATCAAATCAGTAATTCATGGCCCCTTCACTTTTGCTCCAGATGGAAATCCTCTGGTTGGTCCAGTTCCTGGAATGCGCAATTACTGGTCAGCCTGTGCAGTTATGGCGGGCTTCAGCCAAGGGGGAGGCGTCGGGCTTTCGCTTGCGCAGTGGATGGTTGAAGGGGAGCCAGAACGAGATGTCTTTGCGATGGACTGCGCTCGTTTTGGAAAGTGGGTGACCCCTGAGTATACTATTCCAAAAGTTATCGAAAACTATCAACGTCGTTTCTCAGTTACATTTCCAAATGAGGAGCTTCCTGCAGCAAGGGGTGTACGCAAAACTCCAATGTACGAAATTTTCAACCAGATGGGCGCAGTGTGGGGTGCAGACTTTGGCTTAGAAGTTCCTAACTATTTTGCTAAAGACGATGAACCACGCTTTGAAACACCGTCCTTTAGACGGTCAAACGCTTGGGCCGCTATTGCGCGTGAAGTGAATGCTGTTCGCAGTAGTGTTGGCATTAACGAAGTCCATAATTTTTCTAAATTCCTAATTACAGGCCCAAATGCACGGGCATGGCTTGACCGAATAATGGCAGGCCGCATCCCTTCTTATGGTAGGTTAGCGTTAAACCCAATGCTATCGAACAAAGGTAGGCTCATAGGTGATTTTACCGTGTCGTGCATTTCTAAAGATACATTTCAACTCACGGCCAGTTATGCGAGCCAAGAGTATCATCACAGATGGTTCATACAAAATATAGACGATGGAGTGCATATTGAAAATATATCTGACCAACGCAATGGGTTTCAGATCGCCGGCCCAAGAGCGGCTGAGGTTCTTCAAGAATGCACTAGTGTAAGAGTTGAGGAAATTAGATTCCTTGACGTTTTGGAAATGACCGTGGGCAGAACAGATTGCATCGTTCAGAAGGTCAGCTACACCGGAGACCAAGGCTTTGAAATATATTGTGATTCAACAGACCAACAGTCTCTGTGGAATACGCTTTGGACAGCTGGTAAGGACTATGGAATGACACCCTTTGGCATGAGAGCTATGATGTCACTAAGGTTAGATAGGTTTTTTGGTTCTTGGATGTCCGAGTTCTCGCCTGATTACACCGCGGCAGAGACAGGCCTTGACCGTTTTGTTAGCTTTAAAAAGAATGTAGACTTTATTGGTCGATCAGTAGCGGAGGCGGAACGCGCCTCTCCGCCGTTAAGGCAACTTGTGGTGTTTGAAGTCGATGCAGCGGAGGCAGATATCGTATCGTATGAACCAGTTTTTATAAATGATGAAGTACAAGGATATTGCACGTCTGGTGGCTTTTCTCACCATGCTAAAAAATCAATAGCCTTCGCCTTGGTCCCCCGAGCAATGGTAACCGACGACCTCGTAGTAGAAATTGAAATACTGGGTCAACGGCGCGATGCAAAGCGATTATTAGAGCCACTTTTATAGAAATTTTGTTTATTACTTGGGTGCGCCGCAGTAGCGTACACACGAACGATAAAAAAAGACCCCTTCCAACTGGAAGAGGCCGTTTTTTGTTAATTCGGAAAGAAAGGTTCAACCAAAAGTTGAGATTATACTTCCCGCTCGAGCTTTTTACGCGCCAGCTTACGAGCACGACGAATGGCTTCTGCCTTTTGACGTGCCTTCTTCTCAGAAGGTTTCTCGAAATGTTGCTTGAGCTTCATCTCGCGAAACACACCTTCACGCTGTAACTTTTTCTTTAGGGCCCGAAGGGCCTGATCGACGTTATTGTCGCGAACACTAACCTGCATGTGGTTTTCACCACCTTTCTAGTTTAAATTGCAAAAATTGCAGGAATTAAGCTCTTAACCTAGGCTTTATATTTTGTCTAGTTAAACAAAGTTTTTTCACTTTTTTCACATTAAATAATTTAGCAAGTATTCAAGCTGATTATTATCACCCGATGTAATAATTAAAATATAATTGAAATACTAAATATTTCATCTACGTATACTACCAAGGTCTCCATTTTGGAAAAAAATAATGTCTTATAGAAAAATGATATGTAAATTGAGCGCAATTGGCTCCTTTTTAATTTTCATTTGTGGAGGAACATTAGCTGATAATCTCATTAAAGAGAGCCAATGGTCTTACTTTTCTGATACCGTCATGGGTGGCGTTTCAGAAGGAAAAGCCAGCTTTGAAACCAGCAATTCAGAAAGATTTTTACGTCTCACAGGCGTAGTATCTACCAAAAACAATGGTGGCTTCGTACAGGTAAGATCAATCGTACCCAGCGGGATGGCAAAAGCAAAAACTGGCATAAAAATGAAAGTTAGGGGCAATGGGGAAATATACTATCTCCATATTAGAAACTCTAGCACACAACTTCCGTGGCACTATTACCAGCAAGGCTTCAACACCACAGATACCTGGCAGGAGGTGATATTGCCATTTAAGTCATTTGAAAAATCTTCGTCTCTAATGTGGAGCAAAATGAAAGAGAGCACTATCAAAACTATCGGCATAGTAGCATATGGCAAGGACTACAAAGCCGATATATCTGTTATGAGTTTAGAGTTTTACTAGATGGAGTTAGGTTTTATCTTGTTAATGTGTCGCTCTATTTAATGAAGCTTACAGGCCCTTTTCTTTTCATTCTAACTACACTGATGATTGATGCCGTAGGGATAGGGCTCGTATTTCCAATAATGCCAGACCTAATGAATCGCGTTGGTGCTGATAGCGCAGCGGAAGGGGCATTATGGGGTGGGATACTGATGTCGGCTTATGCCGCGGCAATGCTTTTATTTGGCCCAATCGTTGGCAGTCTTTCAGATGCCTATGGACGTCGGCCAATATTGATTGCAGCGCTCGCGACGTTGGCAATCGATTATATTATAATGGCGTTAGCTCAGACATATTGGATACTACTAACGGGTCGGATAATCGCTGGAATGGCTGGCGCTACTTATATAACAGCAACAGCCTATATATCTGACATAACGAAGCCGGAGGAACGGGGCGCCGCCTTTGGTATGATTGGTGCTGCCTTTGGAATCGGTTTTGTTTTCGGACCCGCACTTGGGGGCATCGCATCTAGCTGGCATATCACAGCACCCTTTTGGGTTGCCGCGGCGTTTTCGATACTCAATATGTTTTTTGGGTTGCTCATTTTGCCAGAATCTTTGAAAGAAAAAAACCGCCGAGCCTTTGGAAAAAGAGACCTGAATCCTTTTGCGTCTATTGTGCGCGCTTTTCTTATTCCAGGGTTGGCGACTCCACTAATCTGTATTTTTATTTTTGAGTTTGCAAATATGGTTTATCCAACTCTTTGGGCTTTTTGGGTACGAGAAGTATTTGGTTGGGGCAGTTTAACCATTGGTCTAACCTTGTCGGCATATGGAATTCTAATTGCAGCGGTGCAGGCTGGACTACTACCACAAATGACCAAACGTATTGGTGATTATAAGACCCTAATATTTGCCAGCATCTCCGCCGTGGTCGCGCTTGTAGGCTTTGGGTTTACTACCACAGCTTGGGCAGTTGCGATAGTAATGCCAATCGCAGCTCTATCAGACATGGCTCCACCCTTGCTCACCGCCTTTGCCGCTAATCGTGTAGCTGATAATAAGCAAGGGCTAGTTCAAGGGGTGATTGCATCCTTGGCATCGGTTGCAGCTGTATTAGCACCACTCGTGCTTACCGGCGCGTTCGAACGTTTTGTGAACAATACAGGGCTTTATTTCCCAGGTGCGCCGTTTATTATTGCAGCGGCCCTTACCATAGCAATTATCCCTTTGATGCTACGTTTAAAACCTCAGACGACGGCAACATAGGCAAGGAATGTGTCTCATCAGTTCGTGGCTAGATCTTGCTAGAACAGGCTTGAGATAAAAAAATCCAAGGATATCATAATGAACTTGTGTATGAATAAAACAATAGAAAGTGGCATGTAAAATTCAAGAGCCAGAGTAGTGTACAACAAGGGGACCAAAGGTGGCAGTGAGTTTTATAAGGATTGGTACCTACCTGATCTTGGAAATAATAAATTTTTTTCTTGGAAGTAAAACTGATATGGAAGCTATCGAAGAGATACTTACCACACCAGAAGAAGTTAAGTGGGATCATAACAATGGCGCTGTTATAAAATTTACTCAATGACAGAAATGACTGGCTGGTAATTGACTATGAAAAACCTCATGCAGCCCATTCGGACAGTACCGCATGGACTCTTTATGCTCGTAGCATTTTTGGTGACGCTATCTACTCAGGTTTGGGCTGACGGGAGAGATATTCTTAAAGATGCTATAAAGGAAGTTGACGCCAATGTTGTGTTTTTGCGTCACGCTATGGCGCCCGGCTTCGGCGACCCTGACAATTTTTCTTTGTTGGACTGTAGCACTCAACGAAATCTCAATGAAAATGGAAGAAAGCAGGCTCGTGCTATTGGTTTTTCCATTAATAAAAGTGGTGTTCGATTTAATGAAATCATCTCTAGTGACTGGTGTCGTTGCAAAGAAACTGCCGAGTTACTTAACATCGGTAAGTGGCAAACTTTTTTGGGCTTGAACTCTTTTTTTCAAGCTTATGCAGAAAGAGCTGTCACATTAAGAGAGCTGGACCTAAAGCTCAAAAAATTGAAAAATGGGGTTACTTTGATGATAACACACCAGGTAGTAATAAGTGCTGTCACTGGGATTTCAGTCACTAGTGGAGAAATGGTTGCTTACAATTCCGTCTCAGAGGCTAAAAAAGTATTCCGCCTGGACAAATAGCCCATTGCTTTAATTCCCCCAGTATGTCCACTCTCATTTTCCACTTTTGAGGCCCTCAATTTTCTCAGCAAGTGCCTTGAGAAATTCAATTTGCAACTCAAAAAACCTTTTGCAGAGAGCGGCCAAAATTAACATTAAAAGTATTTTTTAAGTACCTGAAATATATACTTTACTGTACGGTATGGCCTTAAATAGTAATTTAAAGAATTTTATTTATATAGATTGCGGATAATTTGGTACCCATGGCCGGACTCGAACCGGCACACCCGTTAGGGCGGGGGATTTTGAA
>JAFMEA010000061.1 GCA_017856985.1 Planktomarina sp. | reverse complement strand
TACCAAGACTTCCCAAGGAAGATGTCTTTCCGGTTAGGCTGCTCAGGAAACTTAAAATCTCAGTTAATGGGCCGGTTCGTCACCTATCTCTGCCATTTTTGCTGTGAGTTTACTCAACATCGTTGCCCTAATCTCAACATAGGCAGGATCATCAGCAACATTAAAAAGTTCAAGAGGGTCTTTTTCGCAATCAAACAATTCCCATTCTTTATCCTGCCCACCCATGTTCGTGCCGGGCAGATCAAAGCCATCGTTGTACCAGTAAATAAGTTTGTAGCGTTGATCACGAATTCCGTAATGAGAATAAGCGTTGTGATCAGGATCACGATGCATCCAATATCGGTGATAAGCGATCTGTGGCCAATTACTGGGCGGATTTCCCTCGAGGACTTTGCGAGCGGATAGTCCTTGCATATAGTTGGGGATAGGCAATTCTGCATAATCTAGGAAGGTTGGGGCAAAATCAACATTACACAACATGTCGTCACAGACTGTTCCTGCGGGAATACTCTCAGGGTAGCGCATAAGAAACGGCATCTGAAACGACTCCTCATACATGAATCGTTTATCAAACCATCCATGTTCGCCCAGAAAGAAACCTTGGTCCGAAGTGTAGATGACAATTGTATTGTCGGCCTGTTCGGTTTCATCCAACCAGTTCAGCAGTCGTCCGACGCTTTCATCGATTGAGTGAATTGTGCGCAGATACCGTTTCAGATAGCGCTGATATTTAAAATAACTCAATTCATCCTGAGTCTGAAAGGTAAAAGCCTCGCCAGTATCCCGATCTATGAGGCGAAGGTTTGTGACATCTTCAGGGTTTGGAATGCACCTGTCCGTTGCCCCCGGTTTTGTGCGCTCTCCAACTTCGGCACCGCCTTCCGGTTGAACTAAACCCAAATCAACGTATTTCATATCTTCTTTAATCCGCATTCGTGCCTCAGCCGCAGCCTTAGCTCGGTTTTTGTAATCATCATCAAACGTATCAGGCAAGGCGATATCGTCTTGGTAGAGATGTCGATTATTTGGATGTGGTTCCCATTCACGATGGGGTGCTTTGTGGTGGCACATCAGGAAGAATGGTTTATCGCGATCACATCGGTTGAGCCATTCGAGGCTTTTGTCTGTGATAACGTCGGTGGCATACCCAAGCGCTTCAATCTCTTTGCCCATCTCGATCATATAGGGATCGAAATACTCGCCCTGACCAGGCAGGACTGACCAAAAATCAAAACCCGTTGGCTCATGGGCTTTGCCCTCACCAAGGTGCCATTTCCCAACAAGTGCAGTTTGATAACCACCAGTCCGCAGATGTTTAGCCACATTGGGCCCACGGTTATCAATCGGCGTTTCAAGTGTGGTTACATTGTTAACATGATTGTAAGTGCCAGTCAGGATCGCCGCACGACTGGGGGTGCAAATCGAATTGGTTACATAGCAATGGTTCAATCGAACGCCCTCATTCGCAATACGATCAAGATTGGGTGTACTGTTTATACCAGAACCATAACAACTTATTGCCTTTGATGCATGATCATCAGCCATGATAAAGAGAATATTAGGGCGCTTTTTTGTCATGTTATTACCTGTCTGAAGGTTTGTATTGGAGAGCCAAGATCGGCCACTGAATCATATCCAAGAACCCAATTTAAATAAATATGCACTCGCATTTTTGATCATCACTTAAGCGCCGATTTCCAAGCTAAATATGACTTTTTTGGCGTGCGCTTTTGAGTTTCAAAATCAACATGAACTAAACCAAACCGCTTTTCATAACCTAAAGTCCATTCATAATTATCCAACAAGGACCAAACGTAATAGCCAGCCAGCGGTACACCTTGCTTAATCGCTTTTAAAACAGCCAGCAAATGCTCAGAGATATACCGGAGCCGCGCATCATCGTTCACCGTGCCGTTTTCCACCAAATCATTATTTGCCATTCCGTTTTCAGTCACATAGATTGGCAGACCACGCGTATATTCTTGATGTGTGCGCATGATGAAATCAAAAAGTCCATCCGGATAGATTTCCCAACCCATTTGTGTCTTATCAAGCGGCCCTTCATACGCCTGTATGTTAGGCCATCCACCCTCTTTATGACCCAAATTTGAACGGGTATAATAATTGATACCACACCAATCAACAGGCGCACCGATCAAATCGAAATCATCCTGCCATTTCTTCGGCAGAAAGGGTTCTAAACCCTCAAGTACCAAATCTGGATAGGTTTTGTGAAAAATACCACCCATAAAGAAACGGTTGTAGATAGCATCATACCGAGCCGCAGCAGCACAATTATCAGGGTTATCATCAATCGGATTTGCATATTCAAAATTGCATACCGCACCAAGATTTTTTATGCCCATAGCGCGCATTCGCGTAATAGCAGTGCCATGCGCACAAAGCACATTATGCATTGCACGCGCTGTTGCCCTAATATCGCGCAACCCGGGTGCATGTACCCCTTCAAAATGTGACAACCAGCTTACGCACCACGGCTCATTGATCGGCGCCACTGAAAACATCCGATCGCCAATTCGCGCCATTACAACCTCAGTGTAATCACCAAACCATTTGGCTATGTCGGTGTTTCGCCAGCCGCCGCGATCTTCTAAGGCCGAGGGCATTTCCCAATGATAAAGGGTTACAGCAGGTTTCAGACCTCGCTCCAACATGGCATCAGTTAAACGATCGTAAAAATCCAATCCTTGCTGATTTACCAATCCAACCCCATCAGGGATGACCCGTGCCCAGCTGGTTGAAAACCGGTATGTGTCGAACCCAGCAGCGGCAACAAGATCTAAATCTTCTTCAAACCTGTGATAATGATCACAGGCCAATTGTCCATGTTCCAAACCCACAACATTGCCTTGAGTGGCCGCAAAACTGTCCCAATGGGTGCTACCGGCGCCACCGAATTTGTGTCCTTCAATTTGATAGGCTGATGTAGCAGTTCCGAAAAGGAAGTCCGCAGGATATTCGCTACGAGTTATCAAAAAATATGCGCCTTACTTACATCGACACTAAAGCTTGTATCCTGCCCGACAATCAGATCAATTTCTTCAGAGCTGGCATAACGAAATAAGACCTTTTCAGAAGACATCACCTCAATTATCGTTTCTGTTCCGAGCTGTTCTACCAACGTTACCTTGCCCTTAAGCGCCCCCTTAGGATCAAGAATCAAATGCTGTGGACGAATACCCAAACGCACAGCGGCACCGCTTGTCTTCCCCGTCGATACCAAGCGTACATCCCTCAACTCCATCCCGGAGCCTTTGAACTCTGCAATATTGGCCTCGCTTACAACGTCGCCCAAAACACCATTAAAGAAGTTCATTGTTGGGGAACCCAAAAAGCCAGCCACAAACTCATTTTCGGGCCTATTGAATAGCTCCATCGGCTTCCCAGTTTGCATCACTTCGCCATCCTTCAGAACGACAATTTTATCGGCTAAAGTCATCGCCTCAACCTGATCATGGGTTACATATATGGTTGTTGCCTCAAGCTGCGAATGCAGCCGCGCAATTTCAACCCGTGTGTCATGGCGCAAAGCCGCATCTAAATTTGACAACGGCTCGTCAAATAAAAATACATCTGGGTTTCTAACAATTGCTCGGCCAATAGCAACACGTTGGCGCTGTCCACCCGACAATGCAGCTGGCCTGCGGTCCAGAAGATGCTCCATTTGAAGAATTTTAGCTGCTGCCTCTACTCGTGTTTTAATCTCAGCTTTTGATAAGCTTTGGAGGCTTAAAGAAAAAGCCATATTCTGAAAAACCGACATGTGTGGGTAAAGAGCATAGGATTGGAAAACCATTGCAATTCCGCGTTCTGATGGAGGTAAATCCATAACAGGCTTGTCTGCTATTATAATTTCGCCATCCGTTAGTTTTTCCAAACCAGCAATTAGCCGCAGTAGCGTCGATTTTCCGCAACCAGAAGGTCCAACAAAGACAACAAATTCCCCTTTTTCTATGGATAGGTGTACATCTCTTATAACTTTTGTTTTTCCAAAAGATTTATCGACATTTTTAAGTTCAACTTGTGCCATGCTTTACCTCTTCGAAGGTGGCTTTAACCTTTTCAAAATCAAATTTACATCGTAATTTTTGATAATTACTCACCCTATTAAAAATTATTTCTTTAGGCCCACCAGAAACTTTTGACATGATATTAGCGTGCATCATCGCAGACTGCTTTTTTCGCCATTGTAAGAATTTAGAAAACTCACCGTAGATGGATTTAGTATTCTTTGCCATCCCTAGCCCAGCTTTCTCCAAATGAACTTCAGCTATTGGCAACCAAGTTTGATTGGCTGATGTAAACCCACCCATAGGTTGTTTCTTGTCCCAAACCATAGGTGTTCTACATGTGTCCCGGCCCAAAAACTCAGGATGAAAATTTATTCCCCAGGGATCTTTCATTTTGTCTAACGGAATATCCGTAACATCACCTAATCCTAATTCTTCGCCCTGATAGACGCAGGTTGAGCCGATTAGTGATGTTTCGAGCTGAAGAAGTAAGAGTTGTAAATCATCTTGTTTGTCTACTGAAATTCCAAGTGGTTCCAGCTGGCGGGTTGCCGACCTTGGAACATCATGATTAGAGAAGGCAAAACATAGTCGGCCTGAACCGTTAAACACCTCTATCGCATTAGAAATAGCTTCTTTAAGTTCTAGCACGGTCAATCCTGACCATTCAAGAAGATCAAAGTTATAGGTTGCGTGGAGCCTGCCAGGTTCTGAAAACGCTTCACTAACATTCATAGCATTACCTTCGTCTCCATCGACTTCGCCCATGAGAAAACGGTCACCATCATATTCTTCGGCTATCTTTCTAAAAGCTTTACTAAACTCCTGGATCACAGGTTGATTAAGCTGAGCCACGTCATGCAATTGTCTAAAGAAAGGTTGTTTGTCTTGAGGTAGGGGGCCAAGAACGAAATTTGGATCTGCTAAATTATCTCTATATGGTGGAGTATCCCCATTGATTGTGTGGACTGCGTCTAATCTGAAGCCATCTACACCGCGGTCAAACCAAAATCTGGCTATTTTATTGAACTCTTCTCGTATTTCAGGGTTTGCATGGTTTAAATTTGGCTGCTCTGGTAAAAAATTATGTAGGTAATATTGCTGTCGTCTTGGCTCCCATGACCAAGCTAAGCCTCCAAAAAAAGATAGCCAATTATTAGGTGCAGACCCATCTGGTTTTGGATCGACCCAATGAAACCAGTCTGCCTTTGGGTTCTCTCTAGATTGGCGGCTTTCTTCGAACCAGGGATGCAGAGAAGAACAGTGAGCAGGAACAATATCTATCATAAGACGTAAGCCAACCTTATGGACCTTATCAATTAAGTTATCAAAATCCTCCAGAGACCCATACTCAGGATTAACGTCACAATAGTTAGAGACATCATAGCCGAAGTCATGTTGAGGTGAGGTGAAAAAAGGACTTATCCAAATAGCATCAACACCTAAATTTGCGATATAGTCCAATCTCGAAGTGATACCATTGAGATCACCAATCCCATCACTATTTGAGTCCTGAAATGATCTTGGATAAATTTGATATATGACGGCATTTTCCCACCATTTTAAGAGAGACATTGTTCAGCCCCCCTTGACAGACCCGGCTAGCAAACCTCTGATAAAATATTTTTGCATCGCAAGAAATACTATCACCGGCACTACCATGGAAATTACCGCCGAAGCATTAAGAAGATGAAGTTGGTCTCCAAAAGTTCCCAATTGTCTTTCTAGTAAGATTGGAAAAACTACATCATCATTAGCGCTCGGACCAATGAACATAGCTACCAGTAAATCATTCCAGATCCAGAGAAACTGAAAAATACTGAATGAAGCCAGTGCTGGCACAGAAAGTGGTAAGACCACTCTCACAAAAATTTGCATATGATTGGCGCCGTCAATTTTGGCGCTCTCAAGTATTTCCCGGGGTAATGCTACGATGTAATTACGCAGAAGAAAGATGGCGAGAGGGAGGCCGAATCCGGTATGCGTGAGCCATAAACCCGCAAATGACTTGGTTGGAAACTGACACGTGTTTGTCAATTCGCAATCCGTCGTCCACTGCTTGAGCGCCGTTGCCCAACTTGCAAGACCGTTTAAGCCTTGCAAAATTGGTAAAAAAGCCAACTGGGTCGGAACCACCATCAGTGAAACTACAAGTATGAACAACCAATCTCTGCCTGGAAACTGCATCCATGAGAAAGCATACGCCGCAAATGCAGCAACTGTGATAGGAATTATAGTTGCTGGAACAACTACAATAAAAGAAGATATTAGAGCGTTTGGAACGTCTTTATTATCTAGTAACACCTCAAAATAGGCTTCGGCTCCAAATGCTGGATCTTGATTTATAAAAACATCGAGATTTTTTGGCTTGGGTGCTATTGCTTCTGGAAAAGACCAAACAAAATCACCATTAGCTTGGAAAGAAAAATCTCCCCCTCGAACATCCATAACTTCGCCTGCCGGGACGAGTTTTCGAATTAACTTAGATTTCCCAGGTTTGTCGGGGTCAGGCACCCGACCCTTGAACATAATCGATTTTATCTCCCCAGATAGCGTGAACCACTCTTTGTTTTTATTTATCCGTTCAAAGATATTTCCACGCATTTCTATGACTTTGGTCTGTTGCCCCTTGTCGTGGGTGCTGAATCGGTGCCCAAGTTCAGTTGGCGTAAATGCTGTCCAAAAACCTGAAGTTTTAGACGCAACTTCAGATCTAAACGATGTTGTTATTAGTGCGATAAAGGGAACCACCCAAATTACTAAAATTATTGCGAGAATAATATGGGCAAAAGAACGACTATACATGATCAACCCCTTTAATATTCTAATTGCTTTTGTTCGCGACGAATACGCCAACCAAGAAAAATCATGTGGGGAATAACTGTCAGCATTAACATTATTGCTATTGCAGCAAATAAATTATCAACTTTACTGCCACCAATAGACCAAGTATTCATCGCAGCTTCCATCATTGTGGCCAGCAAAAGCTTATCGTCATCATTGGCAGACAAGGCATAGGGAATATCAAAAACTTTCAAAACATCTGTTACAAGGTACGTCCATACAACTACCACTGTTGAAAAAATTTGTGGCAATTTCACTCTAAAAAAAAGCTGCCGCGGGTTTGCTCCATCAATTATTGCCGCTTCCACTGTTTCTTGTGGCACACCTCGCAAGGCCGCAGAAAAAATTACCATTGCGAAACCTGTTTTAATCCATACCATAATCCACATAAGGTAAAAATTACCCCAAAATTTAAGATTATACAGAGGCTCATTATACTCGGGCGTGTGTCCTAAAAGAGCTTTTAGTAGACCAATTTGATAGGACGGCGTAACCCCATTTATTGCTTCCTGAGGTTCGATCCCCCCACCGGCAAAAATATTTCGCCAGATAACAGCCGCTCCAACAAATGAAATCGCTAAAGGTACAAAAATAAATGTTTTGGCTACGACGCCCCATCGCACAGAGTCTGCCAAAACAGCAATTAATAGCCCGAATATTATGCATAGTGATGGAACTAAGATAAGCCACATTAAACTATTTCTCATGGCAAGCCTAAATTGGATGTAGCCTAAAGCATTTGGGTCCCACAAAAATGAATAGTTACTGACAGAAGCTGTTCCACCAGGTTCTGTAAAGGAAATTTTCAATGTCGTGAGCGCGGGAATTAGCAAAAATAGTAACAGTAAGATCAGTGCTGGTCCGACAAATATCCAAGGTTGAATGGCTTCTACAATTAATGATCTTTTGCCAATTAAGTTGCTTGATCTAAAACTTGCCAGTCCAAAGTTAAGCCAATTTCCAATCCAATAGTAAAGAAATGAAATGAACAGAGCTATTATAACAGACCGGAGCGCAAACCCGACTTTTGCAAATCTGAGCTCTGTAACAAAAGTTGCGACAGACCAATTATATTTCTCATGCAGCCAGAGACCAAAATTGGCAAAAGCATCGTCTACCGGAGCAGTTAATGAAAAAATAAAAACAGCAGTAATCGGTAGCACGCAGACAATCGTCAGTACGATAGCTAAACTGTTACTAAATATTATGGATTGTATTGACCGCATATATTTGGGTTACCCGGTGATAATTAAAAAAGAGCACGGGGTAAACCCGTGCTCTTAAAATTTGTTTGGCAGCTATTAGTTTTTAATCGCGTCCCATGCTGTTTGAATATTGTCAGCTGTTTTTTTTGCGTCCTGGCCGTTTGCAAATGCTGTCATTTCGCTCCAAAAAGCACCTGCCCCAATTGCACCAGGCATTAAGTCAGAAGCATCAAAACGAAAGGTTGTTGCATTTGCGAGGATTTCTCCCTGCTTTCTAAGAAGTGGTGTTGCGTAAGCAGATAAGTCAGCGCCTTTGTGCGCAGTTAAGAATACACCTTGCTGCATCCAAGCCTCGTGAGCCGAAGCTTCCTGCAAATACTTGAAGAATGCACGAGTAGCAGGAGAGTCTTTAGCCATTGTATAGAGAGTCCCTGCGCCAAGAACTGGATTTCCTAAATTTCCTGATGCGAATGGAGGGAAGTAGAAAGCATCTGCCTCGCCCCGTGCAACTTCTTCTCCTTTATCAGGAAAAAAACCGGTAATAAAAGACGCTTGACGATGCAACATACACCTTGGTGGCGAAGTAAACAGACCTTTTGGCGCGTCACCAAAAGATGTGGTAGCCACTGATGATGCTCCACCGGCAACGTAGTCGTCATTTCTAGAGAACTGACCATAAATGTTCATTGCATTAATTACCTCAGGGCTATTGAAGGCCAGGTCATTTGAAACCCACCGATCATAGTTTTCCGCTGAAGTGGTACGCAGCATGATGTCTTCCATCCAGTCTGTTGCGGTCCATCCGGTAGCATTTCCAGACTCCACACCGATACACCAAGGAGTATTGCCATCTGCAACCATTTGATCAGAAAGCGCAATTAGCTCTTCCATTGTTGAAGGAACTTCATAGCCGTTATCTTCAAATTGCTCAGGTGAATACCAAACTAAAGATTTCAGGTCCATTTTGTACGCAAATCCATAGAAATGCTCATTGCCACTGGCATCTGCGTAAGTTCCAAGATCGACCCATGAAGAGCCAGCTCCATAATTATCAGCCATCCACGAGGCCGCATCATCTCCAATTGGAATTAGATGACCTTCTGATGCCATATCAGCGGCAAGTCCTGGCTGTGGAAAAATTGCAATGTTAGGGGGGTTATTTGAACGCATATCTGCAACAACGAGGGCTGCAAAATCGCGCGACCCAGAATATTGAACTTTTGCACCAGTTGCTTTTTCAAAGCAGCTAATGGTGTTTTCTAACATTTCTTGGTCCGTCCCTAGCATGGATCCTTGCATAGTTATCACTGCACCAGGAAAACTTCCCATATCGCCAAGTTTTGAAGGTGTGTTGCAGACATCTGCATAGGCAACGCCGCTCATGCCGAATGACATAGCCACTGCTACGCCTATGGTTTTAACGTTAAATTTCATTCTATTCCTCCCAAGAGTTTTAACATAAAAATAATAAAACAAGATTAAGTCTTTAGCTGACTCAATTTGCATAATAGATGTGCTTGTAGCTGCATCGTTGGTAGCGCTAGCAAACTCTAAAACCTGCTGAAGGTCAAACAGAAAAAGTTTGGAGATACAGAAATAAAAAAGTTCCAGTTTTCTTGTCAAAGGGTGCTGTCAACTTAATGAAAACTCGCATCAGATTGCTCGCACCGCCTAAATCTATGCGCTCAATAATTGACGCCACTCGGCTAGAGCAGCGGCATGGTTAAGCTTGAAATTGATGCGTGAATAAAGATGGCGTTCCTGATTAAAATGGTTCTGGATAGAAGCGTGGATGGAGACGAATTTCTGTAAGGTTGCCGTTCGTCGAAAGCGCAGCATCGCCCTCTCTCGTCGCCTGAACGGTAGGTGAGAATTCTCAGCTCTGTTGTTTACCCAGCGACCTGTTTCTTGCCGGCCAGCACTTCCTATGATCATCATCGCTGCGCGGTAAGAACGCAGTTTGTCCGTTACTATAATTCTAGGTTGGCCATTGCGCTTCATTGATTTTCTTGTGAATTTCAATGCGGCTTTGCGATCTCGGTGCTTATTCACATAACTTTCCAGAACTTCACCTTCGTGATCTACGGCACGCCAAAGGTAGTGCCGTTCACCGTTGATCTTCACAAAGACCTCATCAAAGT
>JAFMEA010000018.1 GCA_017856985.1 Planktomarina sp. | reverse complement strand
AGGGGCGAAGTGCAAACTGACCAGCTGCGGCATTGCAACCAGTGCAGGCTACAATTCGCGCATTAGCCACTTCACCACGATAAAACTCTGTAAGTCCGTAAACTGCAATTTTTTGTAAGTCTGGGGCGTCATGCTCTTTGCCATACCATTTTTTATAAACACTGGTATCGGAGATGCGAAAGTCAGCGGATAAATCGACTACCTTCACGGTATCAGGGATGGTTAAAATTACCGCTTGAGATGTGGCATGCGGTAAGGCGCAAAATACTAAATCAGCTGAAGAGATATCGATATCACTAATTCTTTGAAGCTTAGGTAAATCAAGGTGGCGTAGGTGTGGAAATACCGCGGACATTTCTTGGCCCGCTTTTCTATCTCCCGAAAGAGCTTGGATGCTCATCTCTGGGTGCGACGATATTAAACGCACTAATTCCGCGCCCGTATACCCGCTTGCTCCCAGAATAATTACTTTATGGGTCATCACACACCACCTTCCAAGTTCTGGATATGCGGTAAAATTTAATGTCTTTCAACTGTTGTTTATTTTTTGGGAACCAACAAGTCTCAAAAACAAACTATGGTTTAAGGCTGGGAGGCGAAGGCCAAAACCACTCAGGCTTGACGCTATTGAAAATCTTTTCAGCTTTTAAAAGAAACTTCCCACTTCAGGGCCGTGGCCCCTCTTATCAGATATCAATGATGTAGTTAGACCAAAAGATTGTGACGGATTACAGAAGAATGACATAGCTCATAATCAAATCACATGTTACCGTACTGCTAACACAGTATTTGGAGAATTTGCATGGATTGGGACAAGCTAAGAATATTTCACGCTGTTGCAGATGCCGGGTCACTAACCCATGCCGGAGAAGTATTGCATTTATCTCAATCTGCAGTTTCGAGACAAGTAAGAGCCTTAGAAGAATCCCTGGACGCAACCCTATTTCACAGACATGCGCGCGGTCTAATTCTTACAGAACAAGGTGAACTATTATTCGAAGCAACCCATGCCATGAGGAAGCGGCTCGACGCGGCATCAGCACGAATTCGAGATAGTGAAGATGAAGTATATGGAGAATTACGCGTCACCACAACAACGGGTTTTGGCTCTTTATGGCTCGCTCCCCGGCTGCCTCACCTTTATGAAAAATATCCTGATCTGAATGTGGATTTGATGCTGGAAGAGCGGGTATTAGATCTTCCTATGCGTGAGGCTGATGTTGCCATTCGTATGAAAGAGCCAAGCCAAGCAGATTTAATCCGTAAAAGGCTAATGACAGTGCAAATGAGGCTTTATGCGTCAGAACATTATCTTGACGAACGGGGCCTCCCTGAATCATTAAACGATTTATCTTCACATCGCATTATTTGCCAAAACCCTAGTGCCCCTCAAGTCGCCGTCAGCGCTTCCTTGGTTCAGAGACTCTTAACGCATCAACCAAAGTCGACACTTAAAGTTAATAATTACTTTGGAGTTCTTCAGGGTGTAATTAATAACTTAGGAATTGGTGTGTTGCCAGATTATGTCACGCATGACTTCCCAGACTTAATCCGTGTACTTCCAGAAATAGAACCAGCCGAAGTACCAGTGTTCTTAGCCTATCCCGAAGAGCTGCGCCATTCCAGACGAATTGCGGCTTTCAGAGACTTTGTACAGGACGAAATCATTGCCCGAAGGCGCTCCGATCGAGGTCCGTCCTGATATACGAAATGCCTCTGGTCAAAATTATTTAAACATATTGGCCAACCAAATATTATTTGGACGTTAAGACACAATTTATAAATTTTATTTTTATCAGAAGTCACTCTTAAGGTACAAACGACAGAAGTCGTCATGCCGGCCATATTTACAAAATATTTGGTAATTAAATATTTGTTATTTACCAAGATTAATTTTGATAGAAACCTTTCCCTTACTTCTAATTTTTCGTATCTATAAACTATTGTGGCCAAAAGGAATATAGATTGACAGAACCATTGATTACGCCTGAAATTATTGAAACTCATGGACTTAGCGAGGAGGAATACAAACGGATACTTGAACTAATTGGACGATCCCCCTCCTTTACTGAATTAGGAATATTTTCGGCAATGTGGAACGAGCATTGTTCATATAAATCATCAAAAAAATGGCTAAGAACACTACCAACAACAGGTCCACAGGTTATTTGTGGACCAGGAGAAAACGCAGGTGTGGTTGATATTGGCGATGGCCAAGCAGTTGTTTTTAAAATGGAAAGCCACAATCATCCAAGTTATATTGAACCCTATCAAGGCGCAGCAACTGGTATGGGTGGCATTTTACGTGACGTGTTTACCATGGGCGCCCGTCCAATTGCCACCATGAATTCACTATCATTCGGCGCGCCAGCCCTTCCAAAAACAAAAACTCTGGTCTCAGGAGTTGTGGCCGGCATAGGCGGCTACGGTAATTGCTTTGGCGTACCTACCGTTGGCGGTGAAGTTCGATTTGATACAGCTTATAATGGTAATTGCTTAGTAAATGCCTTTGCCGCAGGACTAACAGATACTGATAAGATATTTTATTCTGCAGCTTCGGGCGTCGGAATGCCTGTTGTCTATCTAGGTGCTAAAACTGGTCGTGATGGCGTAGGTGGCGCTACTATGGCCAGTGCAGAATTTGATGAGACCATAGAAGAAAAACGCCCAACTGTTCAGGTGGGTGATCCGTTTACAGAAAAAAGACTGATGGAAGCAACCTTAGAACTTATGGCAACTGGTGCTGTAATTTCCATTCAAGACATGGGTGCGGCTGGCTTGACTTGTTCAGCGGTGGAAATGGGAGACAAAGGAAACCTAGGCATACAGCTTGACTTAGAAAAAGTTCCTACCAGAGAGCTTAACATGACAGCGTATGAAATGATGTTATCAGAATCTCAAGAACGTATGTTGATGGTATTGAATCCAAAACTTGAGAAAGTAGCTAAAGCTGTTTTTGAAAAATGGGACTTGGACTTTTCGATAGTTGGCAAAACTATTTCTGAAGATCGGTTTATTATTTTTATGGACGGGGAACTCAAAGCTGACCTTCCATTGAAAGCCCTATCTGGGACTGCACCTGAGTATGACAGGCCATGGGTGGAAACAGTTACTAAGGTAGACTTAAGCGACGTTCCACAAATTGATCCAATCGACGGCCTTAAAAAATTAATTACTAGTCCCAATTATGCTGCAAAACAGTGGGTTTACGAACAATATGATAGTCAAGTAATGGCTGATACTATTAAGACACCCAGCTTAGGCTCGGGAATTGTAAGGGTGCATGGCACCAATAAAGCTTTAGCATTTACGTCAGATGTAACGCCTCGCTATGTGGCAGCAAACCCTTATGAAGGCGGAAAGCAAGCCGTAGCAGAGGCTTACCGCAATCTAATCTCAGTTGGCGCATTGCCACTTGCAATTACAGATAATCTTAATTTTGGGAACCCTGAAAAACCAGAAGTTATGGGCCAGCTGGTTGGCGCTATAAAAGGTATTTCTGAAGCCGTTCAAGAATTAAATATGCCAGTCGTATCCGGCAACGTCTCCCTTTATAATGAGACCGACGGAGTTGCGATACTACCCACTCCAACAATAGGTGCCGTTGGGTTAATTACCCAGACGGAAGACGCGATAACTGGCGTTCCGTGCGAAGGCAACATAGCCCTTCTAATTGGGAAAACTTCAGGCCATTTAGGTCAATCAGCCATTCTGGCTGAAGTTTTCAACCTCCAAGAAGGAAGCCCACCATTCGTAGATTTAGTAGCAGAAAAAACAAATGGTGAGTTTATTCGCCAAAATTCTTCATGGATAGAAGCGTGCACGGATTTATCAGATGGTGGGATAGCGTTAGCGGCATTTAAGATGTGTGAGGCTGCAGGAATAGGTGTATCACTAGAAATAGAAGATACCGCTATACTGTTTGGGGAAGATCAGGCACGTTATTTAATTGCCTGTGACTTTGATCAAGCAGAAGCAATACTAGCAGCAGCTGGAAAGGCAGCCATACCCGCCGAATGTGTTGGAACCTT
Source organism: Planktomarina sp. (assembly GCA_017856985.1). Classification (GTDB taxonomy): domain Bacteria; phylum Pseudomonadota; class Alphaproteobacteria; order Rhodobacterales; family Rhodobacteraceae; genus Planktomarina; species Planktomarina karensis. Next base: position 34,599 of record JAFMEA010000018.1, on the reverse strand, counting down.
TGGCGGTGAGCATGTTTACTTTGGAAACTCTATGTCCGAACTGCAAGGCTTGAGCAAGATTTACCGCAATAGTTTCGAGGCAGCCATTACTTGAAGTTAACAAGCTCAGGTATTAAATCCAAGTATAATGAAGAAGAGGAGAAAATAAATGGCTATGGCCGCAAACGACATTGAGGAATTAATCCGCAGTACATTTCCTCACGCAATTATTACAATTACCGATCTTGCTGGAGATGGTAATCACTATGCCGCAGAGATTACAGATTCAAGTTTCATTGGCAAAAATAGGGTTCAGCAACATCGTGCTGTATACTCTGCACTAAAAGGGAAAATGGACGGCACAAATGGGGAATTACACGCCTTGGCATTAACAACAAAAATACCAATAGAAACTGCATAGATGATCAAAATATAACTTTAGTACTGCTAAATTTAATTTAACAATATTATAAAGCGAGTCTAAGATAAGAAGTTTGCTGACTTACTACTTACTGAGGGTTGCACCATTTGCGCAAATTAATTTTATAGGGCACCATAGGTGGACAATTACATATTTTTAGGGTCCCAGGGATTTACATACAAAACACAAAAGATTGTACATAATTATTTAGAGGGTAAAAAAATGACGGCTGAAGATAAAATTCGCGAAACTGTTTCATCCAATGATGTCGTTCTATTTATGAAAGGCAATGCGGCGACGCCACAATGTGGATTTTCAAGCCAAATAGCTGGTATACTGAACTATATGGGCGTTGACTATAAGGACATCAATGTATTGGAAGATGACGGTGTGCGACAAGGTATTAAAGATTATTCAGATTGGCCAACAATTCCCCAACTTTACATAAAAGGTGAGTTCATTGGTGGATGTGACATAATTCGCGATATGGCAATGTCTGGAGAATTTGACGGACTACTGGAGGAGAATAGTATTATCTATAATAAAGAAGCGGCTGACGAAATCAGAAAAGCAAACAAAGGCTAAATAGTTTTTTAATTCAGAAGCTTACCGCCAATCACTTTTTTTCTAGACTATCAGCTAAACTTTCTGCCTTTAGAGAAAGCTTGCTTAAACGCTCATATAATTCTGTTGTTAAATTTGATGAACTTAGTTTGTCGTCATCAATACTCTTTTCCATGGATCCTTCTTCAATTTTCAATTTTAAGTTATTAATTTCAACTTCAGCCTTTTTTAGATCCTCTTGAATAGAAATAGCTCTATCTGCCGACATCAAGCCTGAGATCAAAAGCATTTGTGACTCAGAAAGTGTCTTAGATTGCTCAACTAAGGTTCTGGCATCAGCACTCAATATTTGCGCAGCGGCTTCTAAAGAAGCTTCTTCACCTTCCGGACAAGCCACGGCAAAGGACCGGCCACCTATATTTAGATTTATGTCAGGCATTTGTCTGTTCCCCATCCGCGTCCGTGATGGCAGCCAGAATAATATTTATTTGAGATTTTTCAGCCTCCCGTTCAAGTCGAATATTATCAATTTCTATTTTAAGAGCATTATTGATTAGTTCCGGATCTCCAACACCTTTTGAGTTAGCATCACGAAGTTGTTGATTCATTTCTCGGAGATCAGTGTTTGACTGCTTTAGCCTTGATAGAGCCACCTCCAACTCACCCACTAAACCAGCAAGATTATCATTATTTTTCTCAACGTCCGGCATTGTACCCACGACTGAAGCAATTCTATCAAGCGCAGCTTTTAACCTCTTTTCGAGTCCCAAAATATCATCCATGATTAATCCTTTACACAACTACTTAATTTACAGCGGCATGTCTCGAATCGGAATTATTATGAATAATGTATTGCAAGACTGGCAAAAGGTCCAAGACCGAGAGACATTGGTCTTTTTTTGTTCAAATTGGCTTACTTGATATTTTATCTTTTGTTGTTAGGAAGTCATCATATTAGCCAAAACAGGAAGGTTTAGTCGTGGATCTCAAGGCACTTGCTTCAAGAAACCCTGCCCACTGGAAGAAAGCCGCCGCCATTAGAGCGCTTACTCTTGATGCGGTAGCTGCGGCTAACTCTGGACATTCTGGAATGGCAATGGGGATGGCTGATGTAGCCACCGTATTATTCGAAAAACATCTAAAGTTTGATTCATCTGAACCAAACTGGCCAGATCGGGATCGGTTTATATTGTCTGCTGGGCACGGCTCAATGTTACTGTATTCACTTTTGCATTTAACCGGTTACGCAGACATGACCCTTGAAGAAATTAAGAACTTTCGCCAATGGGGCGCCAAAACAGCAGGTCACCCAGAGTATGGCCATGCAAGCGGTATTGAAACTACAACTGGGCCTCTTGGCCAGGGCCTTGCCAATTCAGTCGGCTTTGCGATCGCAGAAGAGATTTTGCGAGCCACCCACGGCAAAAGTATTCAAAATCACAAGACATATGTGATCGCAGGTGATGGCTGTTTAATGGAGGGGATAAGCCAAGAAGCTATCGGCTTAGCCGGGCGCCAAAACCTAGGTAACTTAATTGTCTTGTGGGATGATAACAATATCACGATTGATGGCCCAGTTGATTTGTCGGACAAAACAGATCAAATACAGCGCTTCAGAGCATCTGGCTGGCACGTGCAGTCCATAGATGGCCATGATCCGAAAGCAATTGACACAGCCTTAAATATCGCACGTCACACAGAACAACCTTCAATGATTGCTTGCAAAACTCACATTGCGTTGGGCCACGCGGCGCAAGATACTTCAAAAGGCCACGGTGCATTAACCGATGCTAAACAATTAGCTGATGCCAAAGCTGCTTACGGCTGGGGCCACGGTGCTTTTGAAATTCCTGCTGATGTACGGGCTGACTGGAAAGCTATAGGCGCACGAGGAACATTAGAGAGATTAGATTGGGAGGCTCGATTTAAGAATTTATCGCGCTTCCGTCAGAGCCAGTTCAGCCAAGCATTTTCTGGTGAGACTACAAAAAAATTAGGTACGGCAATCCGGTTGATAAAAAAAGAAGCGTCCGAAAAACTTCCTAAAGTAGCCACCCGTAAAGCGTCAGAGAGTACATTGAAGATAGTTAACCCAGTAATGACGCACACCGTGGGAGGCTCCGCTGATTTAACTGGATCAAATAATACGAAAACAGATGATATGGGTGTTTTTAACCCAGAAAATAGGAAAGGCCGTTACATTTATTTTGGGATCCGCGAACATGGCATGGCAGCGGCCCTAAACGGCATAGCATTGCATGGTGGGCTTCGACCCTACGGTGGAACTTTCATGTGTTTTACTGACTATGCCCGCGGTGCAATGCGCCTGTCAGCTTTAATGGGAGTTCCAACTGTGTATGTAATGACCCATGACTCAATTGGTCTCGGGGAAGATGGTCCAACTCACCAGCCAGTAGAACATCTTGCAATTTCGCGTGCTACACCCAACACATTAGTTTTCAGACCTGCTGACGTTACCGAAACAGCCGAAGCATGGGAAGTAGCTCTAAGCCAGTCCAGCACACCTACCGTAATGGCTCTGTCACGGCAAAGTGTGCCGCCAGTGCGAACCAACTATAAAGCTGCAAATCTCAGCGCACGCGGCGCCTATATTTTGGCTGAAGCCACGGGCAAACGCCAGGTAATCTTACTTGCCACGGGCACGGAAGTCTCTCTCGCCATGCACGCCCGCGACCTACTCCAGGCCGACGGAATAGGTACGCGTGTAGTTTCCATGCCTTGTATGGAATTATTTGCGCAGCAAGATACTCCCTATCGTAGGCGTGTATTACCAGGTGGTGCAGTCCGAGTAGCGGTAGAAGCAGCCGTTCGAATGGGCTGGGACCAATGGCTATTAGGAGAAAGAGGTCGAGAGTCTAAGGCCGGCTTTATAGGGATGAGCGGTTTTGGCGCATCCGCCCCAGCCGAGCAACTATATAAAAAATTTGGAATCACAGCAGAGGCAATTAGTGAAAAGGCCAGGTCATTATTGTAAGTAACGGTGATTAAAATTCTTCTCCGTTAAATTAATAAAAAATTTTAATTATATTAAAATAACGTTCACTTATCCCTTATATCAAAAATGTTTTCGCTAACATAATCCAGATTGCCTGTTTTAACTTTCATTCCGTAAAGTCCCTTGCTAACCAAAAAAGTAATATTGGTTGGGATAGTAAAATGACAGTAAAAATTGGCATTAATGGGTTTGGACGTATTGGCCGCTGCATTTTATCACATATCCATGAAAGTCGCCGCACCGATTTAAAGGTGGTTGCGATAAATGCTACTGGGCCATTGGAAACCAGCGCGCACTTAATGAGGTACGACAGCGTTCATGGCCGCTTCTCTGGTGAAATTACAACCAAAAGTGGAAATTTAAATATGGGTGACGGCCCTATTCAAATGTTCTCCTCCTATGACCCAACTGATCTAGATTGGAAGAATGTTGACGTCGTTCTTGAATGCACTGGGAACTTCAACGACGGCGACAATGCTAAGGTTCATCTCAAGCAGGGCGCCAAAAAAGTTCTAATTTCTGCACCAGCCAAAAATGTGGATCGGACGATTGTTTTAGGTGCCAACGAAAATATGCTATTACCTACCGACAAAGTCATTTCCAACGGATCCTGCACGACGAATTGTCTTGCACCCCTGGTTAAGGTCTTGAATAATTCAATCGGCATAGAGCGTGGAATTATGACTGCAATCCATAGCTATACCGGGGATCAGCCCACTCTAGATCGGCGCCACAGTGACCTTTATCGAGCCCGAGCCGCAGCGTTGTCGTTAATACCAACGTCGACGGGAGCAGCAAAAGCCTTGGAAGAAGTATTGCCAGAAATGGCAGGTAAGCTGGACGGGACAGCGATTCGAGTCCCAACACCAAATGTATCGTGCATTGACCTTACTTTTGAAGCCTCAAAGCAAGTAACAATGGAAGAAGTTAACGCTTGCGTAGCAGTAGCTGCGTCAGGGAATTTAAAAGGAATTATCGGATATGATCCAGCGCCTAAAGTTTCAATAGATTTCAACCATACGACTGAATCCTCTATCTTTGCCCCTGACCAGACCAAAGTAATTGGCGGTACCACCGTGAGAGTTTTAGCATGGTACGACAACGAGTGGGGCTTTTCTGTACGAATGGCAGACTTAGCAGCAAAAATGGGAACACTTTTTTAAATTCATCTTTAAAGAAATAATTAAACATTAAAATTTTGATTCTAAACATTAATTTTTGTTTTTAAAAAATTAATTTAGTTATTGATACGGTGTAATAGGTAATAGATATGTTGACTTCAATGCAATGACATGATGTTAGCGCTATCAAAAATAGGTGGCTTTCAAGTATGACACTAAAAATTGGGATAAATGGCTTTGGGCGTATTGGCCGCAATATTCTGCGTGCAATCGTTGAGTCAAAACGCTCCGACTTAGAAGTCATAGCCATAAATGACTTGGGTTCAATCGAAAGCAATTTACACTTATTGAAGTATGACTCCGTACATGGCCGTTTTCAAACTAAATTAACGGCTGGAAAAAGCTCTTTTAAGTTGGGTAAAAATGACATTCGCGTGACCGCTTTTAGAAACCCAGCTGATTTGCCTTGGTCAGACGTTGACATTGTAATGGAATGTACTGGGATTTTTACATCAAAGACTGATTGCCAGTCTTACCTCGACAACGGCTGTTCACGAGTTTTAATCTCTGCTCCTGGTAGGGATGCAGATAAAACAATTGTTTATGGAGTTAATCACAACACTTTAACTGCCGAAGATTTAATCGTTTCAAATGCATCTTGCACCACAAACTGTTTGGCGCCAATCGCCAAGGTATTGCATGACAACATTGGTATCAAACGTGGTTTAATGACTACAATCCACAGCTACACCGGAGATCAGCCCACATTAGATCGGCCTCATAACGATCTCTATCGTGGCCGCGCCGCAGCGCTATCTATGATACCGACCACCACAGGAGCAGCTAAGGCTGTGGGTTTGGTCCTTCCAGAATTGGACGGTAAGTTAGATGGGGTGGCTATCCGTGTCCCAACTCCAAATGTATCAGCTATAGACTTAACCTTTGAGGCAGGCCAACATACGAATAAAGCAGAAATCACTGACATGATGCAGGCGGCAGCGGCTGGGCCTTTAAAAGGCGTATTAGACGTCACTGATGAGCCATTAGTCTCTTCTGACTTTAATCATGATCCGCATTCATCAGTTTTTCATATCGATCAGACGATGATTATGGGCGGAGACATGGTTCGAATATTAGCTTGGTATGATAATGAATGGGCCTTCTCAAACCGAATGGCAGATACGGCAGTAGCAATGGGAAAACTTATCTAGTTGTTCAATTTAGCTTTCAATGCCAAATTGACCGCAGGCGTCACAAACTTAGACACATCCCCACCTAGCCCACAGATTTCTTTAACTAACTTGGATGAAATTGCTTGATGGTGAGCCTCCGCCATTAAAAAGACAGTTTCTATGCTACTGTCAAGTTGGCGGTTCATTCCAACCATCTGGTACTCATACTCAAAATCCGCAACGGCTCTTAACCCACGCAGAATTATGCTTGCCCCCACGTCCCGGGCGCAATCAATAAGCAAGTTCTCAAATGGGTGTACAACTATCTCAATCCCTGTTTTCAAATTTAGCAAACGAGATTCTTCATTAATCATGGCTAAACGTTCCTCCAGATCAAACAAAGGACCCTTCTCACGATTAATAGCCACCCCAATTACCAAGCGGTCAACTAAGGCACAACCACGGCGTATGATATCTATATGCCCCAAAGTTATAGGATCAAATGTTCCAGGGTAAAGTCCTACACGCATCCGGTATTCTCCAATTGGTTGAGGACAAGAAGCCAGATTTTGCAAGAATTGCAAGTATTTGGCATCAATAATAACCAAAAAAACCTATGGCATTAACTTTTCTAGCTTCTATCCAAAATGCTCTCAATGGATTTCTGGTTAATAAAGCCTTTTTAAAAGAGCTAAACTGGCTACCTAAAAAAGTTAATCCTACCAAGAATAGCCAATATCGAGAGTATAATAAAATCAGACCGTAAAAATACAAAACTATTATGTTAAAATGCTAGAGATAAATTTGCGGTCTAGGGCCCGCTCACTGATCAGCAAAGTAACCCATTTAAAAACAGCAAATTAGACGTTCAGATTGGAACCTACATATAATCCCGACTATACAATACATCCTTATATTTTTTAAATTGAATTTAATTTAATGCCCTTTTATTTCTGTAGTCGCGAGGCTAAGTTGACGCAAACCTTAGGAGAAAATTATGCAAGAGCTAACCCACTATATAAACGGCGAGCATGTAAAAGGTACATCTGGTCGATTTGCTGATGTATATAATCCTGCTACTGGTGAAATTCAGGCCACAGTACCATTAGCCAACGCAGCTGAAATGGATAAAGCCGTAAGTTTTGCGGTAACCGCCCAACAGAGTTGGGCTGCTGTAAACCCGCAACGCCGTGCACGCGTGTTAATGAAATTTGTGGACCTTTTAAACCGCGACATGGATAAATTAGCAGAGGCGTTAAGCCGCGAGCATGGTAAGACCATTCCAGATGCCAAGGGCGATGTTATTCGTGGTCTGGAAGTTGTGGAGTACTGCATTGGCGCCCCTCAATTATTAAAGGGTGAATACACTGATAGTGCGGGACCCGGTATTGATATGTATTCTATGCGCCAGGCACTCGGTGTAACCGCAGGTATAACTCCATTCAATTTTCCAGCAATGATCCCAATGTGGATGTTTGCACCTGCCATTGCCTGTGGAAATGCGTTCATTTTGAAACCATCCGAGCGAGATCCATCAGTTCCGCTGATGTTGGCTAAATTATTTGAAGAAGCTGGGCTTCCAAAGGGTGTTTTACAGGTTGTAAACGGTGACAAGGAAGCTGTGGACGCAATTTTGTATCATGATGTCATCCAATCCATTGGATTTGTGGGGTCGACACCAATCGCTGAATATATCTATGCGACGGGTTGTGCCAACGGGAAACGTGTTCAATGTTTTGGCGGTGCTAAAAACCACATGATAATAATGCCAGACGCAGATATGGACCAAGCTGCCGATGCCCTTCTTGGTGCTGGTTATGGGGCCGCTGGCGAGCGCTGTATGGCAATTTCAGTGGCAGTGCCAGTTGGAGAAGATACCGCAGATCGCTTGCTGGAAAAATTAATTCCACGTGTTGAGGCTCTCAAAGTTGGACCCTATACTTCTGGAAATGATGTCGACTACGGGCCTGTGGTTACAGCAGCTGCCAAAGCTAACATCGAACGCTTAGTCCAAACCGGCTTAGATCAGGGCGCCAAATTAGTTGTGGATGGTCGTAATTTTAATCTGCAAGGCTATGAAGACGGTTTCTTTGTGGGAGCGCATTTGTTCGATAATGTCACAAAAGACATGGATATTTATAAATATGAGATCTTTGGGCCCGTGCTCTCTACTGTCCGTGCACAATCATACGAGGAGGCCCTCGGCCTTGCCATGGATCATGAATATGGAAATGGGACAGCTATCTTTACTCGGGACGGCGACACTGCTCGTGATTTTGCAAATCGTGTCAACGTCGGCATGATTGGGATAAACGTACCGATTCCAGTGCCATTGGCTTATCATACATTTGGTGGTTGGAAAAAATCAGTCTTTGGCGATCTCAACCAACATGGCCCAGATGCTTTTAAATTTTACACCCGCACAAAAACTGTTACCGCGCGTTGGCCGTCAGGACTTAAAGAAGGTAGTGAATTTAGTATTCCAATCATGGAGTAAAATACTTTTTGTTCTAAAATTGAGAGCTTTATATACTCCTGGTTATTGAAGGATATAGCTACAGATTTTGGTGTCAGCAACATAGGGCAATTTGTAAGAATCCAGAGAGTAGCCTATCACCGAAATAAGTAGCAGAGTGGCGAATGTCTTTATGCAGCTCAGTGGAAGCTAAGCCTTCTTTGCTGAATATTACATAAAAAACAGTTGGAGACTTATGAGTTTACCAAATTCTAGAAATTAGTAATGAAATTGTACGCATAATTGTAGCTCGAGGCTTAAATACGTGAGCCAACTATCCTCCCGCGTCCAAAGCTGTGCACGGAGATTTTATTAAGAGCATCCGCGCCCTAGTTATGGATAAAGATAAAAAACCAAAATGGCAGTACACCTTAACAGACCCTCTACTTTCAGCTGCCAGCGCCATGCTTCGTCCACTTGGGAAGCATCCGTTAGATTTTATGGACAAATAAGATGAAAATAAGCTATTTAGGTATGATGCATATGAGCGCGCCTATGACTTTGAGTTTAGCAGCTGCCGCCAAAGTTTCCCAAAACTTTTTTGAGGACAAAATTGGCTCATGCAGTTATTAATTGGACGTGTTAGCATAACTTGAGGGCCACAGCCGGTCGTAGGATACGCCATGTTAATGAAAGAATTTGCAGCAAACCTTCGATATGATATCCTGAACGAAGATATTCTGCGGGTCTTACGCCGATCCTTATTAGACACCATTGGCGTAGCTGCAATCGGGTCCCAGAGTAAGATGGCACAAATTGGCAGCCAGACTGCAAGAATAATGTTTGGTAGCACCCCAACGTCATCTGCACGTTGTTTGTTTGACGGAAATATTGTCAGCGCCGCGGGAGCAGCCATGGCGGGCGCTATGACTATCGACAGCGTGGATGGCCATGACGGAAGCTCCCCTTGTAAAGGCCATGCAGGCTCTGCCATTTTTCCAGCGTTATTTGCCTTAGCTGATGGAAAGGGGTTCACCGGCCAAGACTTAGCCACTTACTTAGCACTGGCCTATGAAATTTCCTACCGTGCCGGGTTAACCCAACATGACACCTGCGCCGATTACCATACCTCTGGGGCTTGGACGGCTATTGGAGTGGCTGCTATGACTGCGCGCATCTTGGGCTGTGAAGAAACACAAATCAACGAAGCGGCAGGGATTGGAGAATATCACGGTCCACGCAGCCAAATGATGCGCTGCATCGATCACCCTACTATGGTGCGCGATGGCGTAGGTTGGGGTGCTCCTACTGGCATCACAGCTGGTTTTTTGGCTCAGAACGGATTCACCGGCGCACCGGCTCTTACCTGCGAGGGCCCACATTGGGAAAGCCTAGGAAATGAGTGGAAACTTGTAACTGACACCCATTATAAACCCTACCCCTGCTGCCGTTGGGCCCATCCCAGTATTGATGCAGCATCTGAATTAATGTTACGCCACAAGTTATCTTATCAAGAAATAGCTTCGGTGGAGATCAGGACATTTCACAACGCCACGCGACTGGCAGGACATAAGCCAGTCTCTGCAGATGAATTTGCATATTCTATAGCTTTCCCAGTTGCATGTATGATTGTACGCGGCCAAGTGGGTGTTTCTGAGCTGGAAGTTTCAACCTTAAAAGATCCTAATATCTTGAGGATTAGTGCAGCTACAACCTTAATTGAAGATGCACATTTAACGCAGATAAGCGAAGGCAAACGGTGGGCACAAGTCTCGATTTTAATGCGAAATGGGACACGGTATGAGGCAGCCCCAGGCACCCCACGTGGGGACACAGATCTTCCGTTAAGCGACGTCGAAATATCAGAAAAATTTCATAATTTTTCTGATCATATTTTAGGTTCCAGCATAGCAAAAAAAATTGAAGAATTTGCCACAAGCTTCGATAAGCTAAACGCCACAGAAGTTCAAAGCCTACTCGATCTTATTCTTACCAAACCTAACCTCTAAAGGTCGCTCAGATTAGATATTGTAGTAAAATTTTAACTAATAGCCCTCACTTGAACTGCTATGCTTGAAGGCGGTCAGCTGTAGTTTGCGGTATCAATCTGCCCTTTGAAGCTAACATATCTTTCAAGTATCGCCCGGTATGGCTGCCCAAAATACTTGCAACTTCTTCTGGGGTGCCTTTGGCAACAATTTGTCCACCACCGTCCCCTCCTTCAGGTCCAATATCAATGATATGATCAGCTGTTTTTACTACATCTAAGTTATGTTCAATTACAATAACAGAATTCCCTTGATCTACGAGTTCGTGCAATACTTCCAGAAGCTTGCGTACATCTTCAAAGTGCAGGCCAGTTGTTGGCTCATCAAGTATATATAACGTACGTCCAGTGCTGCGCTTAGACAATTCCTTGGAGAGTTTCACTCGTTGGGCTTCTCCTCCTGAAAGTGTAGTCGCCTGCTGACCAACTTTAATATAACCCAGACCTACGCGCATCAACGCATCCATTTTCTCTCGGATTGAGGGTACAGCTTTAAAAAACTCTTGAGCAACTTCAACAGTCATATCGAGAACATCAGCAATTGACTTGCCCTTAAATTTTACTTCAAGGGTTTCGCGATTGTAGCGCGCACCTCTACAGGTCTCACACTCAACATATACATCTGGAAGAAAGTGCATTTCGATTTTGATAACTCCATCTCCTTGACAGGCCTCGCAACGTCCACCTTTAACATTGAAAGAAAAGCGACCCGGCTTGTATCCACGAGCTTTTGATTCAGGCATTCCCGCAAACCAATCTCGGATTGGAGTGAAGGCGCCAGTATAGGTTGCTGGATTTGAACGAGGTGTGCGGCCGATGGGACGCTGGTCTATATCAATAACTTTGTCGAGATGCTCTAATCCTTTAACGGCCTCACACGGGGCTGGCGTCTGCCGCGCTCCATTGAGGCTCATCGAGGCAGTCTTGAACAATGTTTCAATGGTCAAGGTTGACTTTCCACCCCCAGACACACCAGTCACACAAACAAATTGACCTAGTGGAAAATCAACGGTGACATTTTGCAGATTATTTCCCGTGGCCTTACGAACGGAGACTTTTTTCTTATTGCCCAGTCTGCGTTTTGTAGGAATATCTATAGCACGACGCCCAGCCAGATAATCACCGGTAATCGAGGCGCCGTTAGCTATTATTTCGTCTGGCGTGCCACAAGCTACTACGTGCCCACCATGCACTCCAGCTCCTGGTCCAATATCAAATACATAATCAGCCTCGCGTATCGCCTCTTCATCATGCTCAACTACGATTACTGTATTACCTTGATCACGAAGATTCTTTAGGGTTGTTAATAAGCGACCATTGTCTCGTTGATGTAACCCAATACTGGGTTCGTCTAAAACATACAGTACGCCTTGCAGCCCTGAGCCAATTTGGCTCGCCAATCTGATCCGCTGACTTTCACCCCCAGACAACGTACCAGAATTTCGCGCTAAAGTTAAGTATTCTAAACCAACATTATTAAGAAATCCCAATCGTTCACGTATTTCTTTTAAGATTGGACCAGCAATTGCCAGTTTTTGCTTACCCAATTGAGCGGGAACGCTTTCACACCAATCAAATGCCTCTTTAATCGACATTTGAACCACCTGTCCCGCATGTAAGTCAGCAATCTTTACAGCTAATGCCTCAGCACGCAGCCGATAACCACTACATTTTCCACATGACTGGTTATTTTGATAACGTTCAAATTCTTCACGTATCCAATTGCTATCAGTTTCTCTATAACGGCGTTCCATATTTGGTATTACGCCTTCAAATGTGCGGGTAACCTGATAAACACGACCACCTTCATCGTAGCGAAACAATATTTCTTCTGCACCTGATCCGTAAAGAAATACTTTTTGTACCTGTGCAGATAAATCTTTCCATTTCGACGATTTATCAAAGCTATAATGTTTCGAAATTGATTCAATTGTTTGGAGAAAATATGGTGACTTTCCTTTGCGCCAAGGGGCCAAAGCACCATCATTTATTTTAAGGGTCTGGTCAGGAACAACTAGACGCTCGTCAAAGAAAAGCTCCACCCCCAATCCATCACAATCGGGACAAGCACCAAACGGTGCGTTGAAGGAGAACAACCGCGGTTCAATTTCAGGAATAGTAAACCCGGAAACTGGGCATGCAAATTTTTCACTGAAGGTATACCTCTCCGTCTCTCCCTCAGAATTCTTAGTCTCCAGAACTGTGATCCCGTCTGCAAGATCAAGCGCTGTGCGAAAACTATCAGCCAAGCGTGTTTCAATGCCCTCACCAACAACAATTCGATCAACAACAACATCGATGTCATGCCTAAATTTTTTATCTAAGGTTGGCGGCTGATCCAATTCATAGAATTCACCATCTACCTTGACCCGCTGGAACCCCTGCTTGCGAAGCTCTTGAAATTCTTTTTTGTATTCGCCCTTTCTGTCACGCACGATCGGCGCTAACAAAAATCCACGAATTCCGTCTGGCATGGCAATTACCCGGTCTACCATGTCCTGTACCTGCTGCGCCTCAATAGGCAAGCCCGTTGCAGGTGAGAATGGCGTGCCGACTCTCGCAAACAATAAGCGCATATAGTCGTAAATTTCTGTCACTGTTCCAACTGTAGAACGCGGATTTTTAGAAGTTGTCTTCTGCTCAATTGAGATTGCAGGGCTCAAACCACTAATGTGATCAACATCTGGCTTTTCCATCATATCAAGAAACTGCCGGGCATAGGCAGAGAGGCTTTCAACATATCTTCTCTGGCCCTCAGCATAAATTGTATCAAAGGCTAGAGATGATTTTCCAGAGCCCGACAAACCTGTGATAATTACTAATTTATCACGCGGAATATCCACATCTATATTTTTCAGATTGTGCTCGCGTGCGCCCCGGACTTCAATTTTTTTTAGTTCAGCCATAATTTACTCCATCTTAATGGAACATAGTCTTATGTGGCCTCGGGGCCAGTCCAAAAGGTCAATCAATCAACAAAAATTTTGCTTGACATTAATTCATTGTAAACCTGAAGGAACAACAGTAATTTATCCACAAAACTTATTGCCAATTACTTTATAAAAGATAGAATAGTAGAAGTTAATTTCTCAAGATTTTTAGAAATCTAGATATGAATGGCTCGATCCCACGCATCTAATACACTTTCATGCATCATCTCAGATAGAGTTGGATGTGGGAAAACTGTTTGCATAAAATCTTCTTCTGTACTTTCCAATTGACGTCCAACTACATATCCTTGAATTAACTCTGTGACTTCAGCACCAATCATATGAGCGCCAAGAAGCTCACCAGTCTTGGAATCAAAAATAGTTTTTACCATGCCCTCAGGCTCTCCCAGGGCAATCGCCTTTCCATTACCAACAAAAGGGAACCGCCCAACACGAACATCATACCCGGCCTCTAGCGACTGTGCTTCAGTTAAGCCCACACTGGCCACCTGCGGGGTGCAGTATGTGCAGCCAGCAATACTCTCCGGTTTCACTGGGTGTGGCTTGCCGCCAGCAATTAGTTCAGCAACCATTACGCCTTCATGACTAGCTTTATGTGCCAGCCAGGGAGCCCCTGCCACATCACCGATAGCATAAACCCCCTCAACACCAGTCCAAGCATAATGATCAGTTTGAACGTGCCCGTTATCCACCTTAACACCTAAGGCCTCAAGCCCCAGACCTTTAACATTGCCCACAATACCAACAGCAGAAATTACAGTATCAAAGGTCTCCACCGAACTTTTTCCATCTTGCTCAATGTGCGCCCTAACCGAGCCCACGCCACGGTCAAGCTTTTTAACAATCGTATTGGTTTTAATTTTCATGCCCTGCTTCTCAAAGGACTTTTGGGCAAGCGCTGATATTTCACTATCTTCAATAGGCAGAACTTGACCCATCATCTCAACAACAGTAGTATTAGAACCTAAGGTATTGTAAAAACTTGCAAATTCGATGCCGATCGCACCTGACCCAATGACTAAAAGATTTTTTGGCATTCTTGGGGGGGTAAGCGCCGTTTTATATGTCCAAACTAAATCCCCATCAGCCTCAAGCCCTGGTAGTTCGCGGGCGTGTGCACCAGTAGCGATTATTATGTCTTTTGCCAACAACAGTTCATCACCTTTCGGAGTCGTAACCGCAACCTTTCCAGGCCCAGTGATTGACGCGTCACCGATAAGGCAAGATACTTTATTTTTTTTTAGTAAATGCGTCACACCACTATTTAATTGCTTGGCGATGCCACGAGAGCGTGAGACGACGGCCGCTAAGTCGAAATCGATTTTTTGTGCAGACAAACCAAATTCTTTAGCGCGCTGCATTAAGTGATACACCTCAGACGAACGTAACATCGCCTTGGTAGGAATGCAGCCCCAATTAAGGCAGATGCCACCCATATGCTCACGTTCGACGACAATGGTTTTTAGTCCTAATTGGGCCGCACGAATAGCAGCAACATAACCTCCAGGGCCTGCCCCTATAACAATTAAGTCATATGTTTTTTCAGCCATAGCCGCCCCCTATTATTAAAATTAGTTTAATATTAAACTATAAATAATTTCAACACAATCTAAATTGCTTTTTTTGAAACTTAGATGCTAAATGAAGATTAAATTATTTAAGCACGTTGAGCCAGTTCACGCAAAGTTAAACCATACCCACCAGCAACCCTATATGCCTCTTCTTGTGGAGTTGATTTACGGGATAAGGCATTATTTCGAGTTGGAAAACGTCCAAATTTTCGAATAATTTCACGGTGCGCCTGGGCATGCGGCAACCCTAAAGATTTACCATCAGGCATGCGGGTCATTATCAACCGAACTGCTCTATCTTGATCCGTCAGGCTCTCAGAGTGCATTAAAGGCATATAAAAAAATTGGCGCGCTGGCTCATCTATTTTCAGGTCCCAACAATTTTGAAGTGCTGACTTGGCCGCAGTAAGAGCTTGGCGATCCGAGCCAAAAGAATTAGCCGTGCCCCTAAACATGTTTCGAGGCATCTGGTCCATTAAAATCAAATAAGCAAGCGTACCTGTTGGGTAAGTTAACCATAAGCCGTTCGCACCATTTAAGGTTTCCCACCAGACTTGACTAAAACGTTCACCTATTTCGTCATCGAGATCTACGCCGCCTGAATACCAACCATCAGCACCAACCTCATCTAACCAATAATTTACTACCTCGTCAGCGCTTGCCATTTCCTTACCTCGATGACCTAGCTTTAAAGTAATTAAGGCTATCTAATACCAAAGTGCAAAGAAAAACTTAGCCTAGGCGTCTTTAGTTTCATCTAACAAAGCAGTCTCAATATCAAATTCAGATGCAACTTCTACGGCTATTAGAGATGAAGACGGCATAACAGGCGTGTAGGCACCGTCTTCAATGCCTTCACGTGAAGTCTGAGTCATTCTAAAACCTGCATAAATAGCCAAACCAATCATCAAGATAGATATTACCATAAAAAAGGCCTGTGCCCCAAATTGATCCATCATCCAACCAATAATCAAAGGACCCGCAATCGCACCAACGCCACTAATAAAGACTAGGCCACCAGATGCTGCGGCCATGTCGTCAGGCTCAAGATAGTCATTCGTGTAAGCAATAAGCAGTGAATACAATGGATTCGAAGTGCCACCCATTATAAATCCAGCAAATAAAATAGTTACAAAATATTGACTACTCAGCAAAGCAAGAAACGCTGCAACGCCGCCCAAAGCCGCCACTAACAAAATCACTAGACGACGGTCAACTCTATCCGAAAACCAGCCGATTGGATACTGCATAAACAATGCGCCTACGTAGATACTAGATACAAATAAAGAGATTTGGGTTATTGTAAGGCCCGCTGAGGTCCCATATACAGCTGACATACCAAATTGCGCTGAGAAAACCCCGCCCAAAGCAAACATTCCAAAACAACCAAGAGGAGAAGTTTCGATCAACGTCTTTAATGGCATAGGTTTTGCTGTTTCAAATGCTGGTGTTGGCGAAATTGACAGTAAAATTGGAGCAAATGAAATTGAAACCAAAACTGATGCTATTATGAATAGGATGTAGCCACTAGCGTCGCCTATGGCTAAAACAGCCTGGGCGCTAACTATGCCAATCATTTGAACAATCATGTACATTGATAAGGCTTTTCCCCGGTTGGTATTGTCCGCAGAATTGTTCAACCAACTTTCCGCGGTGACGTAGACACCGGAAAAACAAAATCCAATAGCCACGCGACCTAATGCCCAAGCTACCGGATGTGCAAACATTGGGTACAAAATAAGTATTGCCGAAATAAAAGATGCAAGCGCCGCAAAAACACGCACATGTCCAACTCTTCTAATCAACTCCGGAGCAATTTTTGAACCACCTAGGAACCCTGCAAAGTATGCAGACATAACTATAGACATTTCAAAGGTCGAAAATCCCTCAATGCTGCCTCTTATACCGAGAAGCGTGCCTTGCAGACCATTGCCTACCATCAAAAACATCATCCCGAGTAACAACGCCCATGAACGGGACAAAACTTGAAACATTCTGTGACCTCAAACTTACACTTCTGGGGAATAACAATTAAAAATATTTAAATAGAATAAAAATTTAAAATCTAAACTCGTTTATTTAGGAAATAGCAATGACGCATCCCCATAGCTAAAAAATCGATAGGCGTTATTGATCGCGTGCCGGTAAATCGCATCAAGCTCATTTTTGCCAACAAAAGCGGCAACAAGCATCAGCAATGTTGATTTTGGCAAATGAAAGTTTGTCATTAAGCCATCAGTTACTTGAAATTTAAAGCCCGGGTAGATAAAAATATCTGTCTCTCCTTCAAAAGGCTTTAGACTTCCGCTTCGTGATGCGGTTTCAATTAAACGCAAAGCCGTAGTTCCGACCGGGATAATACGTCCGCCTTTTAGCCTTGTTGCTTTAATTTCAGCCACAGATTGGGCGCTGACATGACCCCATTCAGCATGCATCTTATGCGTTCGTATATTCTCTACCTTTACCGGCAAAAATGTACCGGCTCCAACGTGCAAAGTTATAAAGGTTATATCAACACCGTGATCCGCCAAAGTTGCCAAAGCAAGCTCATCAAGATGTAACGACGCAGTTGGCGCTGCTACCGCTCCCCGATGTTTGGCCCAAACTGTTTGATAATCCAAACGATCCTGCTCGTCTGCAGCCCTTTTTGAGGCTATATATGGCGGCAAAGGCATTTCTCCACTAACATCAATAGCACTGTCTAATTCATTCCCTTGCACAGAAAAAGACAGAGTTGCTTCGCCATCCAATTTGTCAGTGCAGGTTGCTGTCAAGCCCTCCCTAAATACAACAACCTCTCCAACTTGTAATTTCCGCAGTGGCTTGATCAATGCCTTCCATTTGCCAGATGACAATGGCTGTATTAAAGTCACTTCGATTTTTGCCTTCACCAGCCCTTGAACAGAGTGACGCAAACGAACTCCATTTAATCGTGCGGGAATGACCTTGGTATTATTTAAGATAAGGCGATCACCAGCCTTTAAAAACTTACAAATATTGGCAACTCTGGCGTCTTGTAATTGTCCACCTGTACTTACAAGTAATTTAGCGTCACCACGAGGCGTCACTGGTCTCGTAGAAATTAACTCTGGAGGAAGTTGAAAATCAAATTCTGAAAGAAGCATTAATTTTGCTTTGGGGCTGGACGCCTAAAAATTTCTCTAAACATTCCAGGCGTAAATGCAGATAGAGGATTGACCGTGGCTATAGGTTGGGCAGTTGGCCCTTTTAAATTAAAGTTAAAACCAATCAAACCTTCACCACGTCGCGTTAAAAAAGCGCCAATTCCATTAAGTAAGTAGAATGGGGATAAAACTCCCTGCAAATCCATCAACTTGCGCTTAGTGTTTATATAACCATCCAAGGACAGACCTAGCGATGGCCCAACTGCACTTGAACGATACACTGTATATTCATCATTTTCGATATTAAATTCACTTTCTATCGTGTTAAAAAAAATACCTTTGCCATCAATTTGGTCAGGCAAACCAACGACTGAAATAGCACTCAAAAGCTGAGCTATTTGAGGGGCATCTTTAATCCGAACATTACTAATTTTCATGTCAGCGTTCCATCCGGAAGCGGCCGGAGTAATACCTAAATCCATATATCCACCACTGGCTTGTCGTAGCAAACCAGAGTCCCGTAGAACTCCGCCCGCATCGTCTGAAAAGAGATCCAAACGTAGGTTATCCCCACGCCCAGAAACATTGCCTGTTAGAGGGGTTCCATCATTAACATTTCCAGAAAACTCACCCGTCACAGCCTCTCCACCCAAAAAAGTGGCCGATACGTTAGTAAGAGCTAAATTTTTCGAAATACGAACAGTATTAAGGTTAGCTATAATTGGTGCGGTTGCACCTGTTGACTTATTAACTGGTAAATTTCGCAGATCTAAGGCGCCACCACTTAGGGTAATTTGCATTGGTTTTCCAGGATCGCGTCTCTGCAAAACGACATCAGAGGACAGCCACTTACCGACCTTTAAATCATTTAATGAAATATTAGTTAGGCCCATATCATCAAAGGCCATATCTCCCCAAGTCGACAAACCCTCACTTTTTAGTTTAAATTGGTTGATTGTAATTGGTTTTGAAAAGCTTCCAGAAATTTCAAAATCGGCAGGCACAGTAGTTTCCTTTTCCCAACTTAGCGCAGGCACATCTATACCCACTCCTACGAGATCCGACTTGAGATCAAACAAAATTGGTGACCCTTTTTGAATATCAAGAATTAAATCACCATTGGCTTTGCCCGAGATAGCTTCCTTCGGAAATAAAATATTTAAACTCCTTAAAGAAGTTTCAGAAATCTCTATCTGCACAGCAACCTGACTAGATAGCCCAGCCACACCAAGTGGCTGCGTCCATCGTCCTGAAAATGGAACCTCAGATACAGTCCCATCGCCAAAAATTTGAACTTTTTCTGGTGACGCGTTGAAATTAAGAAATTTTGATACGATCATTTTTTCCGGTATTAATGATCCTGTACGAACATTTTGTAAAACACCAGTGACGTCATATCTGACATCTCGCAATTTCACGGCCTTTGTTAATACAGACTTAATTTTAGCATCAAAGGTGACGTGACCCGAAACATCTTTGATGTTCATTTTTGATCTATTTGCAATCTCAAAAGGTTTTTGATTCAACAAAGACATGGCAGCTGAAATACTACCACTACCCTGCACATCAAACTTGGCCAATGGGCTCGGAACCCTTGTATCTTCGATTTTAAACACTGAGCCCTTTAGAGCTATGCGGCCACCCTCAGGCGCTTTAATGTGGCCACCCTGAGAAACGACGGTTAAAGCGCTCCCCTCAAGCATACCGTAACCTGAGCCATTAGAGATCACAGGCATGTGTTTCATAAATTTAATATTTGCATTTTCAAAACTAAAGCTGCTTGCAACCTCAAATTCCCGTCCCACATTTTTATTTGCATTAATCCTTAAATTTTTGAAAGTTCCTAAATTTACGTTTTGTTCGAACCATTTACGACTTTTAATTTTTTGTCCCAAGGGCCAAAATTTAAGTAAATCTTTTGAACTTAAGCTTGGGATTTCTACATTTAAGTTAGAGATCCATCCTGCGTGCATTAAACTTGCACGGCCAGATCCACTAATATTTGTACCGTTTACTCGCGCTTGAATTTGTCCAACATCTACCTGCAAAGGGCTGTAGGTTATTTTTATCTGTGATGTTGCCTCAGAAATTTTGACATTTTCAGCCCACCATGGTGTTGATTGTAATTCAGCACTATCTACCTCAAGATCCAAAATCATTCCATCAGATAGGTGGCCATCTTCGCCTTCAGATAATAGCAGCGAATATCCACTGGCTGATAATTTACCCCAATCAGACTCAATCAGTATAAGATCAATATCCAAGCGCTCATTCTTTGGCGAATATGAAAAATAGGTTTTTGCTTTAGAATAAGGAATGTTTTTGTTACCTTTACCAGCTAATAAATCTCCCTGCCCAAAATCTAAAAGGGCATTTAATTCATCGAATTCTCCATTAATCCTAGTGCTGCGTAAGCTCCCAGATAAATTTCCATTTACAAAGCTAAGCCATGTAAGTGCTTCCGCTTGTATTCCTAAATCTCCAGCTGGTATGTTATGTATTTCTGCACTCAACTCACCAATTCCATCGGTTGAAAATTCATAGCCAATCCCAACAGTGGCTGGCTCATCTCCGCCACTAAGTAATGCCAAATCAATTCGCAGTGTAACACGACCGTCGTCCCGCTCTGCCCGGAGCCGCCCACCATCAAACGTCCAAGCCCTTTTGTTTAATTGATCAGTATAATTGACCGTAACCTGATCAATTTCACCTTTTTCAAGGCTTCTATACTCTTCATCCACAAAAAAACCTTCAATTTTTTTGAACACTTCGTCCACAGATAGCGTAGTGGTAATTCCACTCGAAACATCAAAACCTAGGTCAAAACTACCATCAATTTTACGTGTAACATCTAATACAGCACCATTCAGCCGTGTAGATTTTGGCGCTACGACGCCTGTTATGAATTTACTACCATCAAAAACCACCTCAAGCTTTCCAAGCCTCACCCCAGAACCCGTCAAGTCATCAGAGAATTGCACCCCCTCTAACACCAACTTCGGATTTAATATTGCCGAAAAACCAATTTCAGCACTGCTAAAACTTATCTCGGGAAAATCCGGTTCAGTATTTAAAAAAACGTTTAACTTAGTTTGAATTGTTTTAGGTAGAGTTAATGTCCGATCTTGCAAAACAGTAACTAGTAAGCCGGCACATAAAATAATGGAAAAAAGAAAAAGACCCATGTATAAGGAGATAAGAGACACCCACCCTCGCCGCGGTGGCGGCTCTGCTTTTTCCTCTTTTTCTTTCTCGGTTTGTATCTTCGACATCCTGCACTTAAACCTTTTTAATTAGCACAACGTGACCTAAAGTGTTTCGACCAACAGTAACTCTAATATAAACTGAGGATATCATGCTAACAATCGGTGATAAAATACCTGAAATCAATGCTATAATTGAAGGTAATTTGCCATTTAAGTTTCCTAATAATGAAGGCAAAACACTAGTTCTTTACTTTTACCCAAAAGACGACACGCCAGGCTGTACAAAAGAGGCAATCAGCTTTTCAGAACAATCAGCCGTTTTTGAAGCTGAAAACACTATTGTTATAGGTGTTTCACGGGACAGTGTCACGAAACATGAAAAATTTATCTGTAAGTATGACTTACAAATTAATTTGGTATCCGATAATGATGGGAAACTCTGCAACATTTTTGACACATGGGTTGAAAAAAAAATGTATGGCAAAGTCTATATGGGTATTGAAAGATCTACTTATTTAATAGGTGCTGATGGAACGATCCTAAACACATGGCGCAAAGTAAGAGTTGAAGGACATGCTCACGAAGTCCTTGAAGAGGTTAGGGCTATTAACAAATGATGTCGCTTTCAGAAATGGCATGTAATGTTTTGGAAACTCATAATGCGCGTGAAAAAACTGCCTTATCCCGAAAGTTTGCATCGAAATGGTTCCAACAGCGCAATGACTTGAAGGCCACAGAAATAGGAACTTTCAACCCGCCTCCTGTACCCGCGCGACCAGTTTCTCCAGAACTTTTGGAACCAAAAAATGTTCCAAGGCGAAAAACAGGCTCAAAGGAGGGTCGTAATGCTCTTTTACACGCTGTGGCACATATAGAACTTAATGCAGTCGACTTACATTGGGACCTAATTGCTCGGTTCTCTAATACTGCCATGCCAATTGGTTTTTATGATGACTGGGTCAAAGCTGCTGACGATGAGAGCAAACATTTCAATCTCATGTGCGATTGCTTGGAAAGTCACAGCAGCTTTTATGGCGCCATGCCTGCCCATGGCGGAATGTGGAGGGCCGCAGAGGATACCGCTAATGACTTTTTGGGGCGCCTCGCAGTAGTGCCAATGGTACTGGAAGCCCGCGGCCTAGACGTAACGCCTGGAATGATTAAAGTTTTTGAGAATGTGAAGGACACTCAGGCTGTAGACGCTCTCAATTTAATTTATTCAGAAGAAGTGGCACACGTGGCTTATGGTTCCAAGTGGTTTCACTTTCTTTGTGGCAAAGAAAACATTGATCCAAAACCCAAATTCCATGAATTGGTACGAAAATACTTCCATTCCAACTTGAGGCCGCCTTTTAACGATGAAAAAAGAGCACAAGCGGGAATAGCACCAGATTTTTATTGGCCACTAGTTGATCAAACCTTGTTACCACCAGGCATGCGATGATTGAAATTGGCAAAACACCACCCCAAAAACTGCCTTAAAAATCTGCATGACATAAATTTCTCAAATTTGTTGCGGCCGAAAGCTACGTTGGCTATCAGTAGACCAATTAGAAGTATTACTACTTTGAAATAATAATAGGGATGCAACTTGTTCACAAAAATCAAAAATAATTTGAATTCATTTCTAGAACGCAAGGTTCCAGAAAAAAGATTGTTTTTGCGAACGGATAAAGAAACCCGATTTGTTAAGTTAACGCCAATTACCCAAATTCTAGCCCTTATTGGAATTTCTACTGTTATAATATGGAGTATTATAGCAACGGCCATTGTACTAATAGAGACTATTGGGTCAGGAAATTTTAGAGATCAAGCCCGACGTGACCAAGCTCTATATGAAGAACGGCTCAACGCTCTAGCTACCGAGCGCGATATAAGAGAACGGGAGTCGATAGCGTCACAAAATAGGTTCAACACTGCACTAAGTCAGGTTTCAATAATGCAATCAGACCTACTTGGGTCAGAAGATATGCGCCGGGAATTAGAGCGAGGTATTAATGTAATCCATGGGACACTGCGACGAGCCATGAACGAGCGTGAAGCGCTTCGAATAGAATTAGAACTACTGAAAAAACAATTAAATCCTGAAATTGGTGTACTTCCAAATGCTATTAGTTTGGCTGAAGTTTCCCAAACTATGGAGTACATGAATCATACCTTACGAGGAATTTCTCAGCAACGAGACAATGCGTTTGATGCTGCAGAATTAGCCAAAAAAAATATGGAAAGCTTAGAACTTGAAATACAGTTCTTTGAGGAAAAGTCTGACCAAATTTTTCGACAACTGGAAGATGCATTAACTATATCAGTAGAACCGTTGGACAAAATGTTCCGCAATGCTGGTTTAAGTACCAAACGTTTACTGGACCAAGTTAGAAGAGGTTACTCTGGTCAAGGAGGAGCCTTAGCTCCAATTTTGTTTCAACCAGATGTTTTTGAGACTGAGGACCCGAGAATAAATAGGGCAAACAGTATTCTGATAAAGTTGGATAAATTAAATATTTATAGAATAGCAGTTGAGAAAACTCCCTTTGATATGCCTGTCAAAGGTTCTTTTCGTTACACAAGCGGTTTTGGACCCCGATGGGGACAAATGCACCGTGGCGTTGATTTAGCAGCAAAATCAAGGTCTCCGATTTATGCAACTGGGGATGGCGTGGTTACCCAAGCGGGTTGGAACGGAGGTTATGGACGTGTAGTATACATCAAACACGAATTTGGAGTTGAAACTAGGTACGCCCATTTGGCAAGAATTCGCGTAAAAAAAGGTCAGCGTGTTTCCCGTGGACAAAAGATCGGGGATATGGGAAACTCCGGACGATCCACTGGCACCCACCTTCATTATGAGGTACGAGTCGATGGCAAGGCAGTTAACCCAATGATCTTTATCAAGGCAGGAAGAGATGTTTTCTAAAAATAAAATAAATACCCCATCACCTAAAACTGACGTGGAAACGCCGAAGGCAGCAGAGCCCCTCAGTAAACCAGCCGTTGAGTATAAGCCGCAAGTACCGAAAGCTAAACCACCTGCATCAATCTTATCTTCAGATTTACTTATTACTGGGAATTTGAAAACCACAGGGGATGTTCAGGTTGAGGGCCGTGTTGATGGAGACATTAGAGCACACCTACTAACCATTGGAGATGGTGCAACGGTAAAGGGTGAAATTATAGCTGATGACGTGGTCGTAAACGGCCATGTAGTAGGTAGAGTAAGGGGATTGAAAGTTCGTTTAACTTCGACAGCGCGGGTAGAAGGCGATATAATTCACAAAACTATTGCTATTGAAAGTGGCGCACATTTTGAAGGATCAGTTCAACGCCAAGACGACCCATTAAATCCCGCTTCAAACAAGCAAAACGGTATTGCTTCAGCAAAACAGTAATCCAAAATAAAAACAGTAAAAGGCACATTTAAACCTGTGCCCTTTATACTAATTTTGCGCATCTTTAGTCTCGGCACGCGATTTTCCAGAAGCTTTCATGGCTAGAGTAGCCGCCATTAAACTATCCAAGTCACCATCCAAAACTCCTTTAGTGTCGGAAGTTTCATAAGAAGTGCGCAAATCTTTCACCATTTGATAGGGATGCAATACGTAACTACGAATTTGATTTCCCCAACCTGCGTCTCCTTTATTTTCATGCGCTTCATTAACAGCAGCATTTCGTCGGTCTAATTCTATTTGATATAGACGCGATTTTAAAGCTTTCATTGCTATCTCGCGATTTTGATGCTGTGATTTTTCCGAACTAGTTACAACTATACCGGTCGGGATATGGGTAATTCTAACAGCTGAATCGGTCGTGTTTACGTGCTGCCCACCGGCACCAGAACTCCGGTAGGTATCAATACGAATGTCCTTACTTTGCACCTCAATATCAATATCATCATCCACAACCGGATACACCCACACAGAAGAGAAGGAGGTATGGCGCTTGGCCGCCGCATCGAAAGGACTGATACGAACTAACCTGTGCACACCCGACTCAGACTTGAGCCAGCCATAGGCATTATGACCAATAACTTTATATGATGCTGATTTTATTCCAACCTCTTCACCTGCTGTTTCTGATTGGAGTTCTACTTTGTAGCCCTTTTTTTCTGCCCAACGAATATACATCCGAGCTAACATCAGAGCCCAGTCACAGCTTTCAGTGCCACCTGCTCCAGAGTTAATTTCTAGGAAAGTATCATTGCTATCTGCTTCGCCGTCTAAAAGTGCTTCTAATTCTTTTTTAGCCGCAGTTTTCTTAAGGTTTTTAAGAGCATTTTCAGAATCTCTTATTACCCCAGAATCATTTTCTAACTCGGCTAACTCAATCATTTCTAGATTATCAGAGAGCTCTAGTTTGATGCCCTCATAAACAGCTAGGGAGTCAATTAATAGTTGCCTATCACGCATCAATTTTTGAGCACGTTCCTGGTCATCCCAAAGTGCTGGATCTTCGATCAGCGCGTTAAACTCTTCCAAACGGTATGGAGCCGTTTCAAAATCCAAGCGCTGGCCCAAAAGCTTCAGAGATTTTCCAATCGCATTTACCACAGTGGTCATCTCTGCACGCATTTATCACCTAGAAGGTCTAATTCTTTTTGTTTCAAAACTTTAAACAACCACAGTTTAATTGCCAAGCCGACATTATTATTTACGCTAATACAACCCACCAGATGAAATAGTACCAATTGAAGCCTGTGGTGCAACATTAACCTTTTTACCTGAAGATGTAATCATCTCATTCATCTCTTCAGTCTCACCTTTATCAAATAACGGAATGTTTCCACTCACTTTAAAATCACCAGTCAAGCCTGGAGCACCAAATTTTGGTTCTTCACCAACTCTAAAGAACTCAGCTATGACGTGATCACCCTCAGCATCTTCCTGCAATCTGGCACCCGAATGTCGGTCCATATTTATAAAATTCCCATTTTTAGGAACTTTAAAATTGGCAGCACCATATTTTTCTATCGCAGCATTCATAAAGCGATCAAAAACTGGGCCACACATACCACCACCGCCCGAACCTTTTCCCAAAGGTGAGGGTTGGTCCATTCCCATATAGCAGCCAGCAACAAGGTTGCTCGTGAACCCTACAAACCAAACATCTTTTGCTTCATTGGTCGTGCCTGTTTTCCCAGCAACCGGCACTGGTAAATTAACTGTTCTCCTCGCAGTTCCACGATCAACCACTCCCTCCATCATAGACGTCAGCTGGAAGGCTGTAACTTGATCCATCACTTTCTCACGATCAGAAGTTATTTCTGGTAGCCAACCTGTGACTAAATCAAATCGCTTGCAATCTTCACAACTGCGATTGTCATGTTTGAACACTGTGTTGCCATCCCTATCTTGCACACGGTCCACTAAAGTTGGCAAAACTCTTTCTCCACCATTAGCAAACATTGCATAGGCAGAAACCATTTTATAAAGAGTGGTTTCTTGTGAACCCAGCGACATTGACAGATATGGCTTCATATCTTCATAAACTCCAAACTTTTCCGCATAGGCAGCAATAGTTTTCATACCAACAGCTTTTGCTAAGCGGACAGTCATCAGATTACGTGATTCTTCGATTCCTTTTCTGACCGGAGATGGGCCATAAAACTTGTCAGTATAATTTTTTGGACGCCAAAATTCTCCTTCCTTTAGTGTAGCCTCTTCAATTGGTGCATCAATCACGATTGTAGCTGGACTATATCCACTATCCAATGCGGCGGCATAAACAAATGGTTTGAAGGAAGATCCCGGTTGGCGCATCGCTTGTGTCGCTCTGTTGAAAAGAGAATGTTCATAGGAAAATCCTCCCTGCATAGCAATCACACGTCCAGTATGAACATCCATAGCAACAAAACCGCCCTGAATCTTGGGTATCTGCCTCAAAGACCAGTTTAAGAACTGACCATCTGTTGCGTTTAATGATGGCGACACCAGAATAACATCACCAACAGACAGTATGTCTTGAAGACGTTTTGCTTTCTTTCCTTTAAACCAAGTCACCCATTGGACATCATCACTTGGTAAAATATGCTTACTTCCTTCAAAGCCTTCCACTCCTATTAAGGCATCATTTTTTTGAATTTCCAGTACGACAGCAGGGCTCCATTTCTCATTAATAACAATATCTCGAGGAATATTAATTTTTGATAGATGTCCCCTCCATTGAGAAAGGTCCTCTTCTGGTATTGCCTTTCCAGTACCATGATAAATCCCTTGCGCACGGTCATAATTTTCCAGTCCTAATCGTAAGCTTTGCGCAGCAACATTCTGTAAGCTTGGATCAATAGTTGCCCTTACAGAGTAACCACCTGTAAAAAACTCTGCCTCGCCAAAGTCACGACTCAATTGACGCCTAATTTCGTCTGTTGGATAGTCTCGCTTGGGCAAGGAACTGCGGAAGCTAGTAAAATCTCCATTTTGCACGGTTTTAAGTGATTTATTTCGCGCTAATTCATAATCCTCATCAGATAAAAAATTATTTTCATTCATTTCCTTTAAAACAAAATTTCGTCGACTAATTGCCCGATCACGTTGGCGAACGGGATGATATTTTGATGGGGCTTTTGGTAATATTGCTAAATAGGCCACTTCTTCAGGTGATAAATTTTTTAAAGATTTATTAAAATAAGTTTGTGCTGCCGCAGCGACACCATAAGAGTTCTGACCAAGAAAAATTTCATTCAAGTAAAGTTCAAGGATTTCATCTTTTTCAAGGGTATTTTCTAATCGTGTTGAGAGAATAAGCTCTTTGACTTTGCGTTCAGCCGAACGGGAGCCATCAAGTAAAAAGTTTTTCATAACCTGTTGGGTAATCGTCGATGCACCCCTCAAATTTTTACCTCGCGATACTACAGCATCGCGCAAAGCGGCAGCCATGCCGGCCGGATCATAACCTACATGCGTATAAAAGTTTTTATCTTCAGCCGAAATAAATGCCTCTTTTACAAGGTTAGGGATCTCTTCCTCCGCGGCAAAAAGCCGTCGCTCAGTAGCAAATTCATCAATGATATGTCCCGAGGCTGAATAAATCCGGCTAATAGTTTTAGGTTGGTAACTAGCTAACTCTTTGTGACTAGGGAGCCCTACGCCATAAATAAAAAATACAGCTCCAATAAAGAGCGCCAAAAATACTACAGCAAGTGTAATAGTTGAAAATAAAGCACCTATTATGCGTAGTAATATAAAAAAAATATTAAGCGAAAATTTGGTTATAAAATATCCAAAAGCGCGCACAATTAGCATGGATCATAACTCCAATATAAAAGACATTATTTGACCAGGTTTTTTTTAAGCCTACAAAATAAATTGTAACAGACCTTTATAACAATATAAATTCATAAATTCATTTAAACGATAACCTTAAAGTTCCATTGATTTTGCAGCTTCCATTACGTCCGTAACGATGAAAGGGTCAATGTAAATTCTTTTTTATGGACCATCTTCAAATCCATTTATTTTAGAGATTTTTTAAAACTGTAGAGGTCTTAAATGCTTTACACACGTCTGAAAGTTGTTTTGGCAACATTTCTTTTATTACTTGGCGCAAGTTCAGCAAAGAGTATCTCTCTTTTACGCGACTCCGACATTGAGAACAGCTTAAAAGAATTAGCGCAACCAATTTTGAATGCTGCAGGAATTAATAGTAGTAATTTCCAAATTTTGGTAGTTGATTCAGCAACACTTAATGCCTTTGTCATAGATCAAAATCATATATTTATTCATTCTGGCCTGATACTCAAACTAAGCAGCGCTGCACAGCTTCAAGCAGTGATAGCACACGAAGCAGCCCACATCGCGAACGGACACATCACACGCAGAATGGCAAACACAAGAAAAGCTAAAATCACCTCAACATTCGGAACATTAATAGCGATAGCCGCGGCAGCCGGTGGCCAATCTAAGGCTGGTTTTGGAATAGCATTAGGAACTGCAAATTCTGCAAATCGTGTTTTATTGGCACATACTCGAAATGAAGAATCTTCTGCAGATCGATCGGCTGTTCACTACCTGAATGAAGTTAATTTAAATTCAAACGCAATGATTGAAGTATTCAAAATATTCGAACAGCAAATTAATTTTAGCCTAAAAAGGCAAGATCCTTATACGAGAAGCCACCCTCTGGACAGAGACCGCATAAATGCTCTAACCCGGCTTACTTCAAAACAGCCCAATCACTCAACCAGCCCAGAAAACAAATATTTTTTTTCACGACTTCACACTAAACTTGCTGCATTTAGAAATGATCCAGGGTGGGGGCTGGAAAAGCCAACAAGTAATGAGCACTTAGATTTAATGCAAAAAGCAATATCAAATCATCGCCTTGGCCAAGTCCAAGAGGCAATTAATTTTATAGGGAATTTAGTCACTTTAAAGCCAAAGGATCCCTATTACAGGGAATTACAAGGCCAAATTCTATTGGAAAATCGTAAATATTCTGAAGCAATAAACGCTTACAGGAGCGCAACAAAGCTTGCTCCCAACGACCCTCTTATTTTAGGTGGTTATGGAAAAGCTCTGTTGACTCAAAACAAACAGATTAACGATATTGAAGCACTTAAAGTTTTGAAAATAGCCCAAAATCTGGACAGTAAAGATGCAAATATTTTGTATCACCTTGGCAGAGCGTTTAGCAGATCAGGTAAAATTGGAGAAGCGTCATTGGCAACAGCGCAACGTTATGCCCTTCAAGGGGATATAAAAAATGCAATTTTGCAGGCAAAGCGCGCCGAGGCCATTCTCCCACGAGGGTCAGTAGCATGGCAGAACACACAAGACATCATTTATGGTTTTTGAGGTTAGCTACGTCTTTTACTAACGATTTTATTACGTTACGGGTCTTTCCCGACTTAATAACTCTGCCCGTGTTTCAACCTGTTCCACAATATGATCGATCATTTGATCGTTTCCCAACTTATGGCTTTGTTTGCCAGCGAGGTAGACCATCCCAGATCCACTCCCACCGCCAGTAAAGCCTACATCAGTCATCAGAGCTTCTCCAGGACCATTCACAACACACCCAATAATTGAGAGCGACATGGGTGTTTTGATGTGCTCTAAACGTTTCTCGAGTGTTTCCACAACCTTGATTACGTCGAACCCTTGTCTCGCACAACTAGGGCATGAAATAATATTTACCCCACGGTGCCTCAAACCCAATGACTTTAAGATATCATAGCCTACTTTAATTTCTTCAACGGGATCAGCCGATAGGCTTACACGCACTGTATCACCAATACCCATCCACAGAAGATTTCCCAATCCAATGGCTGATTTAATTGTTCCAGACATCAGTCCGCCAGCCTCAGTAATCCCAACATGAATTGGTGCATCAGTGACCTCTGACAGTTCCTGATAGGCCGCCGCCGCCATAAAAACATCACTAGCTTTTACACTAATTTTGAAATTGAAAAAGTTGTTATCCTCAAGTATTCTGATGTGCTCAAGACCACTTTCTACAAGTGCACTAGGACAAGGCTCACCATACTTTTCTAGTAAATGTTTTTCTAAAGATCCCCCATTTACACCAATTCGCATTGAGCAACCATGATCCTCAGCTGCTTTAATAACCTCTAGAACACGTTGCTTGCTACCAATATTTCCAGGGTTAATTCTAAGACATGCTGCACCGGCTTCCGCAGCTTCAATCCCACGTTTATAGTGAAAATGGATGTCTGCAACAACTGGAATTGGGCTTTCTTTTATAATTTCTTTGAGTGCTTTCGACGACGCCTCGTCGGGTACCGACACACGAACAATATCAGCACCAACGTCTGCGACTGCCTGAATTTGTGCAACTGTGGCCACTATATCTGTTGTGAGGGTATTAGTCATAGTTTGAACACTAATAGGAGAGTCACCCCCAACAGGAACAGACCCGACCATTATTTTTCTGCTTTTCCGCCGATGAATGTTCCGCCAAGGGCGTATATGATTCAGCGACATAGAAAATTCCTAAACAGTAAATTTGCCCTACTTCTAATCATTAAGAGGTATCGGTCCAAGATTACGTAGGAAGCTATATAGTGCCGATTGAGCATTTGGAGTGAATAAATCATAGGTGCCGATTATATTTTTGGATGATAAGCTTACGTTTTTTACTGTGCTCGATTTCTCTCCAGCAGGCCCATACAGTTTTCCGTTTATAACAAAAAACAAGGATCCAGAATTCCCCGCTCGGTCAATAAATGGAGCTGCTTCTGTTGCGGGAACATTAAAGGGACTACCAGCATTCATTATTTGTTCGTATAACGTATTCCCTTCGCTATCTTTTATACGCACCCAAACTCCCTCTGATGCCAGTAATTGGACCCTATCGGGTTCAGCCTTTATAATCTGTAGTTCGGTTGTTTTTTTAGGCTGAGGTGTCGCACTGATTAACAGATTTGATTTTGCATCCGTTAATAGTGCATTGCGAGAGCTTGACGAATTAATATCGCCAAAAGTACCAAGCATCTTGGGGTCAAGCCCAGAGATTGGCCCATCACGCGGTTCAAGAAGGGGACTATCAAGAGCTTGAGGTCGATAAATACGAGTATAATTTAATTCTTTTTTAATTAAATTTTGTCCAGAAGAACTATCAACTGGGACAAATTGTAAAAGCGGATCAAGATCGGATTGTAATAATGGTGGATGATCTACAGCAGAAATTTTAACCTGTTGTATTTTCTGAACAACGTTATGAATACCATAAAACAAACCGCCCAGGAAAAATACTAAAACCAAAGACGAAATCAACGCTTTTAAATCTATTTTATTTAACAAATTCTCTTTATGCGGAATAAAAGATGACGGAGTGGCGCTCAGTCCAGAAGGTAAACGTTTTTTATCACTATCGAAATCTTTGACTGATTTCGATCGATTGGGAAGTGCACTGTCAGAATCCATTCCGTTAACCGGTTTAAATCCACTTTCACGACAGAAAAGTATAAATGATTCTTCAGGATCTAATCCAAGATATTTTGCATACGAGCGGACGTAACCGGCTATAAAGCCAGGAGTATCAAAAATGAGAGGATCAGCGTCTTCAATTGCCGCAATATAAACTGCTTTTATTTTAAGTTCATTTTGTACGTCTAAAAGAGATTTTCCTCGGGTGGCACGCTCACCCCTCATGGTATCACCAAGCATCAATTCATAATCGTCAAAGCCTTTTGGCCCTGTTGTTTTTTTAATAAGCTTCAAACGTGATGATCTTCTACCAATCATACAAATGCCCTGACAAATAAATTCTGCATAAAGTCCTACAATTCAATTATTTAGTGACACGCAATAGCCACAAAATAAACCAAAAAATGGACCCACAATTAAATAACAATAAAAATAGGCAATTATGAGCCAATTATTGGTAATTTAAGATTACAATAAAGAGAAACGTAGTTATTACAGTTTTACATAAAATGGTCCGTTATCCGAAAGCCCACAGGCTTTCAAATTAACTATCATAAAAAAACAGAGAACTTAGCAGGTGCTCAACAATGCGACGTTAAAATATTTTTTGGAGGATCAATGTCAAAGAAAAATTTAAATTTAGTGTTGGAGCACATTGATGCCCAAATAGAAAAGGCTACGCTCCGTTTATTTGATCTTCTCAAAATCCCCAGTATTTCAACAGATCCAGCCTATACAGCAGATTGTAACATTGCGGCAGATTGGTTGGTAGAAGATTTAAAGAAAATTGGTTTCAGGGCAAGTAAACGTGAAACAAGTGGCCATCCCATGGTGGTCGCACACACAGGAACTTCTGGTAAGCACATTATGTTTTATGGGCATTATGATGTCCAACCCGTTGATCCAATTGAGCTATGGGAAAAAGCACCTTTTGATCCATATTTAGCGCAAGGGGATATTAGTGATGTAATTTATGCCAGAGGCGCAGCAGATGATAAAGGTCAGTTAATGACATTTATTGAAGCTTGTAGAGCCTGGCAAGCTGTCCATGGAAAACTACCAGGTAAAATAAGTCTTTTTTTTGAGGGCGAGGAAGAGTCGAGCTCTCCGTCTCTAGTTCCGTTCATGCAAAGCAACGCGAAAGAGTTAAAAGCAGATATTGGAATAATTTGCGATACTGGTTTATTTGGGGACAATACGCCAGGAATTGTCACACGCCTGCGCGGTTTGTTGAGCGAAGAGTTAATCATCACCGGACCAGTAAAAGATTTACATTCTGGAATGTACGGTGGGATATCTAACAACCCAGCACGGGTTTTATCTAAAGTTTTAACTTCGCTGCATGATGAATCAGGCCGTATAACTATCCCTGGTTTTTATGATGGTGTTGCCTGTCTTGACGATAACATAAAAAAACAATGGGAAGAACTGGATTTTGACCATAATAACTTTCTAAATCAAGTAGGCCTCTCCGAGTTGGCGGGAGAACAAGGTAAAACTGCTTTAGAAATGATTTGGTCAGAACCCACCTGCGAGATAAATGGAATTTGGAGCGGTTATACTGGCGATGGTTTTAAAACAGTACTTCCAAGCAAAGCATCAGCAAAGATTTCTTTTCGCCTGGTGGGTGAACAAGATCCTCATGTAATACGACAAAATTTTCGGAAATTTGTAAAATCAAACCTTCCCCCAGATTGCTCAGTAGAGTTCAAAGCACATGGAGCTTCTAAAGGAAGTTCAATGTCCATTGAAAATCCCATTTTTGAGGCTGCAAGGCTCGCTTTGACTGATGAATGGCCCAATGCAGCTGCGTTTATCGGGTGTGGAGGATCCATTCCAATCGCAGGACATTTTAAATCTATTTTAGGTATGGATACTCTACTAATTGGCTTTGGACGAGATAATGATGCTATACACAGTCCAAATGAAAAATATGATCTCCGCAGTTTTCATAAGGGAATTCGTAGTTGGGCGCGAATTCTCGATAAAATTTATAATTAAGAGAGATAAAGATTTTAATGGCGCGGTTGACGGGACTCGAACCCGCGACCCCCGGCGTGACAGGCCGGTACTCTAACCAACTGAGCTACA
>JAFMEA010000060.1 GCA_017856985.1 Planktomarina sp. | reverse complement strand
GGTTATCTTCAAGATAAGTATTCCAAGACATATTAATACTCCGTCAGCTATATATTACGGTAACCTTGGCTAGATATAAGTTTTATTTCAATTAAAAATTATTAATAAGCCGTCTGTCGGTTTCAAGCTCATTCATTTAGATAGTAAGAAAGACAGACCCTTCCCAAAATATTCAGCTGAGGCAACATAATAACTGTTAACAATTTACATCATTAATCATTGATATTCTTTTCTGCTTATCTGAGCCCATCGCCTAGTTGTTGCATGAGTCAAAGTTCCATAGTTTCAAGAAAATGAACTTTAAATTCTTAAACAAGTTATGGAGTAGTGACTCCAACAACTGACTGATCATAATCCAAGTGCCCGACACCATCTTCAAATATATCACGTTCGGCCACCCAAGCCCGAGACTGGTCAAATATTTCTCGCGAATATGTCTCAAACACAATTCGTTCTCCAGGACCAAACAAACGTGTATCTATTTGCGAACGAAATTTTTCTGGAAATTCCTCTTTATAATAATGTGTGTAGAGCTCCTGTCGGTTATCAATATCAGATTGTGCCCGCCGAAGCGCACCAAAATATTTCTCCACGTCTTGAAGGTTCGCGTCGTCTGCGACCATTACAGCCATCATGAATGACGTATCTAATACCTTTCTAAAGCCCAGCTGCTGCATGAAATAATATGGACCACTAAAGAGGTTAGCGGCTGGTATTCTGCCCTCAATTAAATGTTCCATACGCTTAAAAAGTAGCCCATCAGAGAAAGACAAGTTTATTTGATCACGATCAACAAATGCCTCCATTGCTTGGATTGTTGAATAGTGGCTCCCAGATTGATAGCCAACAGATATTGGCACTCCAGCTAAATCTTCTGGACCCTTAACTTCTGAATCTGAGGAAACAAAAATTCCACAGGGTGATACCGAATACGCTTTAGCATAAAGTTTTCCATGACCAGAGGCAGATGCAACATTAACAGTCCAATGGCACGCAGAACTAACATCGCAAGTCCGACCTTGCTCATAAGTCTGATATGCTCCAATCCGATCGCCTAAATCGTGTCTTTCCCCCTTGGCTGACAGCAGCTGATCCTCTAATACATAATCAAGATCAGCTTCGTCAAAATAACCTTTCTCCACAGCTATCCACTCGTGGAGGCGCATATGCGGTGCTATTACAAACTTCGTCACCTTTAACCTCATTTTTTATCGCATTCTTCTATTTATCTGTCTCTTTGCCTTTATCGTTACCCTTAAAGTTTTCGTCGAAAGCGATACCCATTTGATCACCAATTTTTTTCAACATAGGCATTTGAACAGCCATATCCATAATTGAATCCAAGGCAGCTGATACTGGAGTACTTGCTGCGTTCCCACTGGAGTTTCCACCTAATCCAGTCACATGATTGACGTTGATAGAGTTAATCTTTTCGGCAGGCTTAACCATCTCACTGACAATCTTAGGCATTGCTTCAAGGCGCGCCTTTTCTAACTCCATCGCAATCATTGCCTCTGACCTACTATTCTCAGCATCTATAAGTGCGCGTACACCATCTGCATCAGCAATCCTTACTGCCTTGTCAGCCTCTGCTGCTTCGCGGCGAGCCGCCGCTTTATCTTTAGACACCGCTTTTTCATTTTCCGCACGTATAGTCTGCTGGAAAGCAGCATTTCGAGCCTCGCCCTGTTTAGCAATTTCATCAAGTTTCACACGACGTTCTGCCTCAGCGGTTGCCCGCGCAGTTTCGATTGATTCTGACACCATCACCGCCTTAGCACGAGCAGAATCTGCATTTGATTTAGCTAGAATTTCTTCCTGGCTCTTTTTAGAGATTTCTATTTGGCTATTTTGTTGAGCAATCGAAAGCGCCTCTTCGCGAGCGACTTCAGCTGCTTGAATCGATCGCTCCAAATCAATTCGAGCTGTTGTTACACTCAGTTCACTATCAGCTTTTCGTTGAGCAACTTCTGAGACTTGTGCAGCAGATAAGGTCTCTATCTCTTGCTGCTGTGCTATTTCTGCTCGACGTTCATCCAATTCAATAGAAAGTCGCTTGCGGGAAGCTTCCATTGCGGCTCGACGCACACTCACTTCACTGTCAGCATCAATTTCAGCACGTTCTTTTTTTGACTTTGCTATCACTTCGGCTAATTTGCGCATCCCTACAGCATTAAAAGCATTATTTTCATCAAGCGCAGCAAAAGGTGTTTGGTCAAGCGCGGTCAATGATACGCTATCCAACTGCAATCCATAGCGCGCTAAAGTTTCGATCAGCATATCCCGAACATCAGCCACAAACGTGGCACGATTTTCATGTAGTTCATCCATTGTAATTTTAGCAGCAACGGAGCGTAAGGCATCAACCATCATTCCATCAATTAACTCACGCAGTTCATCACGTTGAAACGTTCGCCTTCCAAGGGTCTGGGCTGCCCGTGTAATTGAATCGACATCTGGTTTAACGGAAATGTAAAACTCCGCTCCAACGTCGACCCTAAGACGGTCTTGAGTAATGAGCGATGCATCACCTCGCCGATCTACATCCAATCGAAGTGTCGCCATATTTACCCGACTAATCTCATGAAAATAAGGAACTGCAAGCACTCCACCATCAATAACCACGCGGCGTCCTCTAGCCCCCGTTCGGACTAATGATACTTCATTTGTAGCCCGTTCATAAAACCAAGCCACAATAGCAACAGTGACTACCAAAACAATGATCAGTAGTATGATCCAACCTAAAGTTCCCATTTTTTAATTCTCCCTAAAGCCCGTGCGTTTCGCACAGTAAGTTTGATGACATGCCACCATCAGTGGGAATGTTTGATCCCCTAATCCAGTGGGTCATGTCGCTCAATAAAAATGCAATCACGGGCGCGATATCACTGGGCTTGCCCGCTCTATCCATCGTTTTTCGATCTTCCTCCGCCCGTGCGCCCAACGTTTTCAAAAAATCGCCGAGAATTGGTGTGTCAACTGGACCAGGACTTATCACATTCATTCGAATGCCACGATCGCGCCACGTCCATCGGTTGCGGAAAGTCCAGGCTAACAGGGCTTCTTTAGAAAAAAAGTAACTTCGACCACCTTCATCTCCAACTTTCCACCGATCAACAAAAGCGGCGATATTATCAAAATCCAATTTGTCCGCAGCTTTGATTGCATCAACAGATTGAGGCCATCCATGCCCTGCTAAAGATGCCACATTAACAATAGAAGCATTGTCATTTAATTTTGAAATTAATTGATAAGTCAAATGCTTTAAGCCAACAAGATTGACGGCCAGTAGTTGCTCTGCGGGCCGTGTAGGTGGGAGACCAGCATTATTTACAAGTCCATCAATCCCACTTGGTAATGCATCTACCAGTGCTTCAATTGTACGCCTATCACCAAGGTCAGCACGATAAAACTCTTCCACATGATCAAAATTCTTAGTGACATCAATACCGAGAACTTCCGCGCCCTGATTGGTTAAGAACTTAGCGGTTTCCCAACCGATACCTGACGATGAGCCAGTGACAACAATTCGTTTACCTTTAACCAAATCCCTCATTTTTAAAATGCCGGCGGATAAGGCCGACCTCCCCTGTCCATAGTAATCCAGCGTGTTTCAGAAAATGTTTCCATTGCCCATTTTCCACCATGCCGACCAATTCCACTGGCCTTGGAGCCTCCAAATGGCGCATGGGTCTCATCGTTTATACTTGAGCAATTAACATGACACATCCCAGTTTCCAGATGTTGGGACATATCTAGTGCTCGCTGCTCATTAGCGGTTATTATCCCACAAGACAGCCCATACTCTGTATCATTATTCATCACGATGGCCTCTGCATCATTTCTAAAGGATACAACCAATGCGACCGGCCCAAATGTTTCATCGCGCCAAATATCCATATCAGGAGTTACGTTAGTTAAGATTGTTGGCTCTACAAAGCGGCCATTTATTCCACCACCAAGCTCAATTTTTGCACCCTTGAGGACCGCATCATCTAGCTGTGACTTTACACGCTCAACTTGCCGATTGTTAATTAATGGACCATTAATATTATCTTTTTCAGCTGTATTTCCAGTTTTTATTTTAGTCACTCTCGAGATGAATTTTTGTAAAAAATCGTCATAAATTTTTTCATGCACCAATACTTTTTCAACGCTCATACAAATTTGTCCTTGGTGGAAAAAAGCTCCGAAACTTGCGGCTGATGTAGCCCTTTCCATGTCCGCATCATCCAATACAATTAGACTGTCTTTACCACCAAGTTCGATACAGCATTTTTTGAGATGAGCACCACATTTGGCCGCGATCCGCCTACCAACTGGCGTGGAACCGGTGAATGAAATACCCTTAACCAGAGGATTATCAATTAACTCATCTCCAACTTCTGGAGTTCGATCACGCGAGGCTGTAATGACATTAAACACACCATTTGGAACCCCAGCTTCTTCAAGAATTTCTGCAAAGAACAAGCCACCAGCGTAGGGGGTTTCTTCGGACGGTTTCAGCACAATAGTGTTGCCAATGGCCATCGCAAAGGCGAACCCACGTGACGTGAGAATACCAGGTACATTCCACGGACTTATAACACCCACGACACCAGTTGGAACGCGCACAGCAGTGGAGAACTTTCCATTTTGTGATGGTAAAATTTCACCAATTGCCCCGTAACACAGTCCTGCAGCCGCCCGAAATGTTTCAGAAACATGGCCAGCCTCAAACATACCTTTTCCATAGCTACCACCACCCTCAAACTGAGCAGCAATTACAAAGTCTTGAGATCGTTTGTCCCAAGTATCTGCAATTTTTAACATTAATTTTGACCGCTCTTGGAAGCGAAGAGAGGACCAAAGCGGGAAGGCCCTGTGAGCAGCTTCAATTGCTCGTCGAGTTTCAGCCGCACCTGCATCAGGAATATGCGCCCATACCTTTCCATCAGATGGGTTTAAATCATCAAATTGGCCAGGGGTCGCATGCCACTGGCCATCAATATAAAGACCTTTGATTGCTGGTCCGGAAGAAAAATTATCAAGCATATCTATTCCCTTTCAAAGTCGCCATTACGCCGACGAAAAATCTGAACACGCGGCCGCCTGTAAATTTCAATCACTGGTGGCTTAACATCCGTTAAAGTTTTTGAAACAGGTTCCCCCAGCGCTGGATTTT
Organism: Planktomarina sp.; assembly: GCA_017856985.1. Taxonomy (GTDB): domain Bacteria; phylum Pseudomonadota; class Alphaproteobacteria; order Rhodobacterales; family Rhodobacteraceae; genus Planktomarina; species Planktomarina karensis. The sequence continues at coordinate 5,233 of JAFMEA010000060.1, read as the reverse complement.
CAATTGTTCTGACTGTTTTTCGCTGCATTTTTGAATATGTACGGGCGTTTTTTGCGGCTAGTTCAATTTCCTCCAAAACAACACTAAGCCGAGGAGCAGAAGTGCGGTCAACTTGCTCTTGGGTGACCGATATTGATTTTCTGCTGGCAGTTGTTTTCGCGGAAATTGTAGATGCATCTTGCACCAAATCTTCTATATCCAGCCCGATTTGCTGATTGGCAGAGCGCCTTATACTTGGCCGCACTTCAGTCACAGACTTAGCAATTTCCACAATTGATTTGCTAGGCTCTGCCTTTGTTAAAATTACGGTTGAACTATCCTTACCTACCCCAAGGTAGGCTTTTTGTACGGCAGGGTCATTAGCCAACTTTGCAGCGGTATCCTCGAAAGTAATCCTCGTATTTTCTAACAAATAACCGCGATCTGCAATTGCAAGGCTTTGTTTGGCATTTTGTTCAACTAATAGGATGCCAATACCAAGGTTTTTAACTATTGTAAGATTTTGAAATAATTCTTTGCAAAGTATTGGTGACAAGCCCAAGGACGGCTCGTCCAGCATTAGAATTTGCGGTGCCGACATCATTGCGCGACCAATCGCAACCATTTGTTGCTCACCACCCGACATCGTCCGAACAACTTGTCCTTGGCGCTCTTGGAGTTTGGGAAAAAGTTTTAGAACAGGATCTAAATTGGCATTCTCATCGCGTCTTGCTCGATTTGAATACGCACCCAATAAGAGATTTTCTTTAACGGTAAGATCCCCAAAAATTCCCCGTCCCTCAGGAACCAAAGCGATACCACGCTCCACAATTTGATCTGATGATAATTCTGAAATCAGAGCTGAATCAAGGCTCACAGTGCCACTAACTTCTCCATCACAAATACCAGATATCGCACGTAGGAGGGTAGATTTTCCGGCACCGTTAGCTCCAAGAATAACTACGATTTCGCCCAAGCCAACCCGTAATGAGATGCCTTGAAGGGCAGAATGTTTTCCATAAGTCGCTGAAAGATTACTAACCTCAAGCATTGTCATCTCCCAAATAGGCACGGATCACTTCGCGGTCTGACAAAACATCATCCGGCGTACCTTCAGCGATTTTACTACCAGAAGCCATCACTATACAACGATCACACAAAGATCTGATCGCATCCATCACGTGTTCAACCATAACCACTGTGCGTCCCTCATTGCGCAGTGCATGAACAAGCTCAATTCCAGTTTCGAGTTCAGTCGGGTTCAAACCAGCCAACCACTCATCGAGCAACAAAATTTTTGGCTCTCCCGCAAGCACCCGTGCCAATTCGACCCTCTTTTGATCAATATATGTTAATGAGGTGACAGGAGCATCATCCAAAGCATCCAGCCCAACACGTTCAAGCATTTCATGTGCAAAGTCCTCCGCATCTCGACCCCAACGGCGGCGATGACCAAAAACAGAACCCGCTTTAACGTTTTCCAAAACATTCAAACCCGGTAATAAACGTACGAGTTGGAACGTTCGGCCAACGCCTTCACGCGCTATCTTTTGCGCAGGCATCTCTGACAAACGTCTACCTTTCATAGATATGCTTCCAGCAGATGGCTTGAACGCACCCGAGATCATATTCATCATTGTAGTTTTACCGGATCCATTTGGGCCAATGACGCCAATCATCTCGTGATGTCCAACATCAAATGAGATTCCGTTTACTGCCACCAAACCACCAAACCGTTTAGTAACATCTTTTACCGATAATATTGGGCGTTTGTTCATGGTTCACGACGCTGTGTTTTAGAAAGTATTTGCTCAAAGCGACCAACAATTCCTTTAGGCAGGACATAAACAATCAAGAGAAAGGTAAAACCTAAAAATAAAGTCGATTGATTTGGGAATTGAATACTTGTCCATTCCCAAATTATCGTGAACGGGATCACACCAACCAACGGACCCCAAAGCCTTCCTGAACCACCAAGGAGCGCCATAATCACAACCAGAAAACTCAATTGGGGAGAAAAGACTTGGTTTGGCTCGATGTAGCTCCATCGCGGAGCCAAAATTGCACCAACTAACGCTGCAAAAAAACCTGTGGATGTAAACAGGATCACTTTGGACCAAGCGGTATTAATCCCAACATGGCGAGCAACAGTTTCATCATTGCCAATTATTCTTAGTGCAAACCCCGTCCTCGAACGATTTACAATCCAGCCAAACAAATAAATAACTGCGGCTACAGCAAGCAGCATCCAGTAAATATGTTGATCTCTAAAATCTGTCAAAACATAAAGTCCGCGTGATCCCAAGAAGTTATTTTGTACCCATGAAACAAGGTTGCGGATCATTTCTGCTAGGCCCAGTGTAAAAATTACAAAATATACACCCGACAGACGTAGAGTCGCGATGCCTATCAAAAAGGCAAGCAAGGCAGCAACAATTGGGCTTATAGCGAGCATCAACCAAAAACTTAATTGGTAATCTGACATCCCAGCACCAACCAGATACCCGCCAACGCCATAAAACGCACCAGTCGCAAGGCTAATATAATGAGTTGGGCCTGAGAATAGAGCCCAAGATGTCGAGAGGGCAATATACATCATCGCTGTCACAGCAATAGATAGCCAATATCCATTTGAAAATAGAGGAATAAAAATAGCTAAAAACACTAAAATGGCTGCAAATAAAAGTTCAATCCAACCTGACGGTTTCATAACTGACGCCTCCCAAAGAGGCCCTGTGGACGAAATAACAGAATAATTAAGAAAATGAAGTAAGCTGCTGCAAGCGTCAATCCAGGGTCGATGAGCGTAGCAACGGTTGTTTCAACAACGCCCAGAATAATAGCTGCAACAATGGCACCTCGAATATCACCCACTCCACCCATGATAACAATAATTAATGCTTTAAGGGTGAAGACCACACCAATGGAAGCATCAAGCGTGATAAAGGTAGAAATCAATGCGCCGCCTACCGCCGTAATAGCCCCTCCCAAAGCAAAGGCCAAAGCGGAAACGCGTGGGACATTTATGCCAACTAACCCGCTGGCCTCCGTACTTACGGACACAGCGCGCACGGCGACACCAGAGCGCGTATGGTTCAACCAAAGGTACAGCATACTGCCGATTAGTGCCGCTATTATAAATGCCACAAGACGACTTAAAGAAGTTGTGGACCCTAATATAGAGATCGGTATCGAAAGGTATTTATAAACAAAAAAACCACCTTCAATAGATACCATTAGGCCAATAAGAATAAATGACATTCCAAACGTCGCCAAAATGGAATCTACTTCCAAATGACCCTGTGTTTTTGATCGGCGTACAAGTGGAATAAGCAAAAAGCGATAAATCAGCCAATTGCCCACGAATGCAATCGGCGCCACCAACAAGACAGTAAAAAGCGGACTGATTTGACTAGTAGTGTATAACCAAAAGGATGCCAACGCTCCTAAAACCAGTAGTTCGCCGTTAGCAAGGTTCATTATGCGCGCAACGCCATACTGCAAATTCAAGCCCATAGCGACTAGCGCGTAGGTTCCCGATAGAAGCAGGCCAGATACGATTATATCCATTGATTAGGAAGTTCCAAAAAAGGGCGGGACATTGCCCGCCCTAAATTGATTTACTCTGACCAACCGCTTTTCACACGTACAGATACAGCACCGTCAACGTTCGATCCCTTCACGCCGCGGAAAACACCATCTTGCCATTGCCCAACACTCCAGAATGTATTCGAAATGTTGTTTTCAAAGCTCAAAGTCCCCATCACAGTCTCAAAAGAATTATCTTTAATGTACTGAGTGACCACATCGCGGTCGATGCTCCCTGCACCCTCAATGGATTGTTCAAGAATTTGCAACGATGCGTACGTGTTGGCTGACGCCCAATAATCAGCAGTTTTACCCGTAATTTCCAAGTGTGCCTTTCGATATTCAGCAACCTTAGGATCATCAACATTGGTACCACCTGCACCAAGAACATTGTTGATTTTGTTGCCATAGGCTCCCGAGAATGCAGGGAAACTTGTTGCAACTGCAGAGTAATAGAGCGCAACATCAAGATCCTCAATGATTGCCTGTTCGGCCAATCCAAAGCTATCTGGCGGGTATGACCAAGCCACAAACGCCTTGGCTCCACTAGCTTTTGCGCCTTTCATAACAGGCGAAAGATCGGGAGTGCCAAGTGGATACGACTTGTCGTAAACTAATTCAAATCCGGCTTCAGTAAACATTTCACGTGCGCGGTCAGCTAATTCGATCCCAAAAGCATCAGCTACATTTACCATAGCAACTTCATTTCCTATCGCACCTGCTTCACGTTGTTCTATCAAAATCTCTAGTACGCCTTCAACAAATGCCGTCGTTGTACCAAGTGTAAAGAATAAGTTTGGGTAGCGCTCCGTAAGTTCAGGCGCTTTGTCAGTGATCGCTGACACAGCGATCATTGGGTATCCATAACGACCATAAATTGGAGCGCTTGCGATATTAAAGCCTGTTCCGTAAGGCGCTACTACAAAGTCTACTTTGTCTTGTTCTGCCAACCGCTGCGCTAGTTTAATATGCTCGCCAGGATTTGTTTTGTCATCGTATTGGATCAACTCAATTGGCATCTTCTTACCAGCGACATTCAACCCTCCTCGAGCATTGACCTGGGCTACCCAAAGTTCAACATTCGGCCATTGAGTGACTACGGCACCGCCAGCTAATGGTCCAGTTTTTGGGGCAATAGATCCCAACTTAATTACATCTTGCGCGCTCGCAGCAGTAGCAACTAAAGCACCCGTTACAAAAGCAGCAGCTAATGTAGTTTTCAAAATCATACGTCGGAACATTTTTTTCTCCATTGTAAAATCAAAGTTCGGCTATGATCAGTTTAATTAAACCTTAGCCCAGCAGAAGAAACCATCGCGATACAGATTAATTACATGTACCAAGCGCTGGAATCACCATCATAGTGGATTTATAATTCTGTAAATACAATCACGTTGTTAGATGTCTGATAAATTTAATCTCATGCAATATTGGCTAAGGACCATAAAAGGCCTTTAGTATAAAAAGGAACCTTAATCATTTCCGCCAGACCAGGTCGAAGATATTTCTTGAATGGTGGCCATCATGCTACGTGTCTCATCATAGGTCAGGCGAGTTTCGAGGCCATAAGGCGAAGCCGCAAGTATTTGCATGATTTCACCAGCGCCAATATGAAAACTTGAAGGCAATCCAATATCGTCAAAGCTGCGGGCGATTTGCTTCATCT
>JAFMEA010000059.1 GCA_017856985.1 Planktomarina sp. | reverse complement strand
CTTAAGGGTAAATCTGCCCATTTACTAGAATTCATTATAGCACCGCACCATAGCGGCGTTCACGAGTACGGAACTTTAGAACTAATTGGGAAAATTCTTGGGAATTAAAATCAGGCCATAGGGTCTCAATAAATTCGTATTCCGCATAGGCGGACTGCCATAGTAAAAAATTTGATATACGCGCCTCACCACTTGTACGAATAACCAAATCTGGATCTGGTAGAAAATGTGTGTCTAAAAAACCAGCCAGAACCTTGGCACTGACTTCTTTTGCCGTCAAACGTTGCTGCTCAATCTCTCGAGCCAAACGCTGAACTGCACGGGTCACTTCGTCTCGGCCTCCATAATTTAGAGCGATTGTCAAATTTACTCTTTTGTTATTAGCAGTTACCAACTCAAGCTCATCCATAGTTCTGACAAGTTGTTCGTTCAAGTTTATCCGATCACCAATAAACCGTACCCTCACACCGTCATCGACAAGGTTTTGCGATTCACGACGAATGTAACGCTTAAATAAACGCATCAGGCCGCTTACTTCGCTTTGTGTTCGCTTCCAATTCTCAGTAGAAAAGGCAAAAATAGTAAGATATTTAACTCCAACCGCCGGACAGGCTTCAACAATCTCTCTAATACGCTTCGCGCCTGCGTGGTGACCCACCAAGCGGGGTTGGCCACGCTGTTCAGCCCAACGTCCATTCCCGTCCATTATAATCGCAACATGTTGCCCAGTATCAGCCATCATAAACCCAAATCTTAATTTATACTTCCATGATTTCAGATTGCTTAACTTCCAAAGCCAAATCCACGGCTTTAATTTGTGAATCTGTCATGTTTTGAACTTCAGATTCCCACAGCTTCTGATCATCTTCAGACATACCAACACTCTTGGCCTTTTTGATTTGATCCATACCATCACGCCTTATATTCCGCACTGAAATACGGCTATTTTCAGCATAGTTTGCGGCAACTTTGCTGAGTTCACGACGACGTTCCTCATTCAATTCCGGGATAGGTAACATAATAATTGTGCCGTTTGTTTGCGGATTGATGCCTAGTCCACTTTCGCGGATAGCCTTTTCAACACTTCCCACTAATCCTTTATCCCAAACATTAACAGTGACCATTCTAGGCTCTGGTACATTGACAGTACCCACTTGATTAATGGGTGTCATTTGACCGTATGCATCTACCATTACCGGTTCAAGAATGGATCCACTTGCGCGTCCTGTGCGCAAAGACGCGAATTCCGTTTTTAACGAGGCCATAGCTCCATCCATGCGGCGCTGCAAATCATCTACATCGATATCAAAATCGTCTTCCGGCATAATAAACTCTCTCTAATTTAACATCATCCATGTACTTTGGTATAAGTGCCCTTGCCTGATAATATACCACAAAAGCCACCTGGTTCATCCAATGAAAAGACTATGATTGGCAGATTATTATCACGCGCCAGTGCTATAGATGATGCATCCATAACATTTAGCCGTTTCTGTAAAACTTCATCATAAGAAATATTTTCATATCGAACTGCATCAGCATTTTGTTTTGGATCTTTATTGTAAATTCCATCGACTTGTGTGCCCTTGAAAATTGCCTCGCAGGCCATCTCAGTAGCACGTAATGTCGCGGCTGTATCAGTTGTAAAATATGGGTTTCCCGTTCCAGCCGCAAAAATTACTACCCTCTTTTTTTCTAAGTGACGCACAGCACGACGGCGGATATATGGCTCACAAACTTGATCCATAGGTATTGCTGAAACTACTCGCGTATGAACACCCTGCCCTTCAAGCGAACTTTGCATCGCTAACGCGTTCATTACCGTTGCCAACATACCCATGTAGTCTGCCGTAGTCCGCTCCATCCCCTGAGCCGAACCCTGCAATCCACGAAAAATGTTTCCACCACCAATGACAAGACATACCTCAGCGCCCAGGTCGTGGACTGTTTTGATCTCCGCGGCAATGCGCTCAACGGTTGGAGGATGAAGACCAAATCCTTGGTCCCCCATTAAGGCTTCACCAGATATTTTCAAAAGAACGCGCTTGTACTTACTTTCAGAAATGAGATCGCTCTGCATTTAGCCCTCTTGATTTTTTTTCTTAAGATGTATGAAAACTCTGATAAGAGCAACCAGCCGATTACTATCAAACAACTAAAAGAGAGAAAAAAGTACTTATGCAGGCTGAAGAACTTATATTATCACTAAATGAGGCCCGTCCAATTTTAATTGCAGGGGCTACAGCCAGTGGTAAATCAGCTTTAGCAATAAAAATAGCAAAAAAACTTGGTGGTGTTATTATAAATGCAGACGCAATGCAGGTATATGAAGGTTGGAAAATTTTAACGGCGAGGCCTACGAAACAGGACCAGCGAAACGTTAGCCACCTACTCTATGGACATGTGGACAACAAAGAGGCGTATTCTGTTGGCGACTGGTTACGCCAAGTGACACCTCTGCTTGACGGAAACCACCGACCAATAATTGTTGGCGGGACAGGTTTATATTTTCGTGCTTTAACCGAAGGGTTGGCGAACATACCCAAAATACCCGAGGAATATAAAAAAAAATCCTCTGAGTTAATACAAAACGGCAAAATGCTAGATATGGTCGCAGATTTTGATGAAGCAACTAGATCAAAGATCGATTTACAAAATCCCGTTAGGGTCGCTCGAGCCTGGGAGGTATTGCAGGCAACAGGCAAATCCATAGTTTCTTGGCAAGCCGACACCCCTCCACCTATATTAAATATCAATAAATGTGACGCAATTCTCATGCACAGCAGCACTCATTGGTTAAACGAGCGCATAAAAATACGTTTTGAAGCGATGCTTGATAACGGAGTTCTAGAGGAGATTACTGAAAACTCTCAATCATGGGATCCACAATTACAATCCTCGCAAGCAATTGGAGCAACCCAATTGATTGAATACAACTTAGGACGTATTAGCATAGAAAAAGCTACAGAGTTGGCCGTCATAGCATCGCGTCAATACGCAAAGCGGCAAAAAACGTGGTTTCGAAAACGAATGGAGAATTGGCGCACCATTATAGCAGAAGATATTTAGTCATTACACAAAGAGTGCTAAGCCTGTTTTCAAGCTCATAAACTCAAATATTGGGTTTATCAAACAGCTCTTTTATCTTTAATAAATCGGGACGTGTTCTAATATCAAAAAGCCATCCGGGCAACTGGTTCTTAATACTGTCAACTCGTGAAAATAGCCAATTACGACACGTCAAAGTCGTTTATTTTTTATATTCGTTAAGATTCTCGTTGACCTGTAAGCAGGAATGGGCCTGAATAGGATAATGATGTTTTAGCCTGTTAGCAAATAAATGTGTTGCTGAACGTGCAATTTCAAATAACAAATTATAAATATCTTAGGGAGATAGATATGACGCAAGACGATAACTTTATACACCCAGCTGCAGAAATGTATGCCTCAGAGGTGAAAGCCGGAAAACTAGACCGCCGTGAATTCCTTGCGCGGACTACAGCTCTAGGCGTATCTGCTGTCGCAGCCTATGGCTTATTGGGTCTAGACACACCGGCTGTGGCTGGTGGCCACGCACAGGGCGGTACTCTTCGCATGGAGATGGAAGTTAGGCCACTTAAAGACCCTCGCACTTATGACTGGACGCAGATCGCAACAGTCTCAGCAGGTTGGTTAGAATATCTTGTCGAATACAATTCAGACGGTAGCGTGGAGCCAATGCTTTTAGCAAGCTGGTCTGCAAATGCTGACGCCACCCAGTATACCCTAGACGTACGAAAGGGTGTTAAGTGGAATAATGGTGACGACTTCACAGCCGACGATGTCGCACGCAACATAACTATGTGGTGTGACAAGGAGGTTGAAGGTAACTCAATGGCGGGCCGTATGGCCTCATTAGTTGACGCAGACACTGGCAAAGCGCGAAGTGGTGCAATTGTAGTCACAGGCAGCCACACGGTCCAATTAAACCTTCCAGCGCCAGATATCACCGTTGTAGTTGGCATGGCAGACTACCCCGCAGCTATTACACATGCCTCGCATACCGCAGAGACAATGGTGTCAAATCCAATTGGTACTGGCTACATGAAGCCAGAAAGCCTGGAAGTCGGCGTTAAAGCAGTTCTTGTGCGCAACACCGATCACGAATGGTGGGGTTATGCCGCAGGTAAAGGTGGATACCTAGATCGGATCGAATATATTGATTACGGTACTGATCCATCGGCAGTGGTTGCGGCTTATGAAGCCGATGAAATTGACATGAACTGGGAGTCAGTTGGAGAGTACTCTGAAATCTATGATGGTTTGGGTCTTACAAAGACTGTAGTTACATCTGGTTCAACAATAGTAATACGGACCAATCAAAATACCGACGTGTACAAAGATGTCCGAGTGCGCAAGGCGATCGCAATGGCCGTGGATAACAACGTTGTGCTTGAGCTTGGTGTCGACGGTCAGGGCGCTGTAGCACACAACCATCACGTAGGGGCTGTACACCCTGAGTGGAACCCAGACGCTGGTCGTGTTCCTTACGATCCAGCCGGCGCCAAGGCATTAATGGCTGAAGCAGGCATGGCAGATTATGAGCATGAGCTCATTTCAATTGACGATAACTGGCGTAAAAACTCTACTGATGCTGTAGCAGCCCAGCTACGCGATGCAGGTATCCCAGTAAAACGGACAATTCTACCTGGATCTACGTTCTGGAACGACTGGGTAAACTACCCATTTTCATCTACAAACTGGAATCACAGACCCTTGGGCACACAGGTTCTTGGTCTAGCATATAAATCAGGTGAGGCTTGGAATGAGTTTGGCTGGTCAAATGCAGAGTTTGACGCGTTACTAGGCCAAGCCAATTCTTTGGCTGATGCTGATGAGCGTCGAGTTGTAATGGGCAAAATCCAGAAACTTGTCGTGGATGAAGGCGTTACTATACAGCCATACTGGCGCCAGCTTGCTCGTCACAATAACGGCAAGACAGTTGGGACTGAGATGCATATAGCTTATCTTCCACAAATCTATAAGTGGGCTTTAAAAGCCTAATTTACTTACTAATTATAGCCGCCCCCTCCTGAGGTTGGGCGGCTATACTTTTTGTAGCTTCCAAATGTTTTATAGATATTAAGTCAGTGGCAATAGGATTAAAGAATAATGGGAATGTTTATCCTTCGCAGACTTAGTTTGATGTTCTTGACTGCAATTTGCCTAACTTTTGTTGTTTTTATAATGACAAACCTTCCACCAAATCTTGAAAAACTTGCGAAAACTCAGGGAAATTTTCGTATGAGCGATGCCGAGGTAGCAAGCTATCTTGGAGATCGTGGTTTCAATCGTCCTTTGACAATAAAATACGGCGAGTGGCTTGGGGTAGTTCCATCATATAAAATCGAAGGCCGCGATGGAAAAATTAGGAGCCGTTGCTCGGCCCATGGACCAGTAAAAGATAATACTATTAACTATTGCGGGGTGCTGCAAGGTTACTGGGGCCAGAGCTGGGTTTTCAAGGAACCTGTAGCTAACGTGATAGATAAGCGCCTAACACGAACTGGGGCACTTATGTTCTGGGTTTTTCTTTTGATGATACCAGGTGCGTTAATTCTTGGTGTTTTAGCCGGAATGCGAGAAGGCTCCAAATTAGACCGAACACTGTCGACAGCCACAATCACGACCACTGCGACGCCAGAATATGTATCTGGCGTTATATTTATAGCACTTTTAGCCTCTAGTAAATTCGGATTAAGTCCACTTCTTAACAGTTGGGGCTGGACTGAAAAGCGTACGATTTTAAAGGGTTCAGCAACATCCGCATCAAAGGATATGCCTGCTGAATACGACATTTCCTTTGTCCCCCAATTTCTAGAGGGCCTCTGGTTTAGACTGATAGATGCGCCCAATGTTGAAAACTTTCTTTTACCAGTCCTGACAATAGCACTTTACGGAATGGGTTATATTGCCCGCATGACCAGAGCATCCATGGCGGAAGTGATGACTAGCCAATACATTCGAACGGCGCGACTAAAGGGCGTTAGCTTTAGAAACATTGTTCTACGACACGCGCTTAGAAATGCGTTAATAGCTCCGTTTACAGTCATAATGTTACAAATCCCCTGGCTCTTAACCGGAGTAGTTATCGTTGAGACACTTTTCAATTATAAGGGTTTTGGGTGGGCACTGGTTCAGGCAGCAAGTAATAACGATATGGATTTATTACTGGCTGTATCCGTTGTTTCAGTTGTGGTCGTTTTACTGACCCAGCTAATTTCCGACATTGGTTATGTATTCCTAAATCCTCGAATTAGAATTTCTTAAGGGAGCTGAGAAATGGAACCTTTGACGTGGACAGGCCCCTTAGGCGAGCTACTAAACCCATTAATTCGCTCAGTAACCTTTGTTTTTTTAATTGCAATAGCTGTTCAAGTTATAGCAACAATAGCTCTTCCGAGGGCCCGAGGTTTTAACCCTGACGGCACCATACAAATTCATTTTATGACTAATATCATTAATCAGGGAGTCCGCTATAGCTTGTACACCTTCATTATTTTGTTGGTACTTTATTTGGTTATCGGTGCCACACTTGGGGCATCTTCATTGGGAATAATTGGTGGAATATCGCGGCAGCTTCTACCTATTTGGGTATCAATGGTTGCCATATTTACTGCATCAATTATTTTTAAGCGTAGACTTGGGCTATATGGAAAGCTTTTTGACAGCCCAATTGGAATGACTGGCTTCGCACTGGTAATATTTTGGGTTCTCATAACTGTATTAGCTGGGGGCCTCGATCTGGTCGTAACTCATGATGAACTTAGCCAAGTCTCTGGAATGAAAAACAAACTACCAGGCACGCCAGTACGGGGAGCAGAGGCAGGCGAATACGCCCATTATTTACTAGGTGGTGACAATCTGGCGCGCGACGTTTTTAGTCGCGCAATAAAAGGGTCAGCAATAGTCATCATAATAGCACCCGCGGCCACCTTATTTGCTTTTATGGTGGGCATCACGCTAGGGTTACCAGCTGGATATTACGAATCTGCTCCTCTGAAGTTCAAAACTAGGGGTTTTTATTTAACATCTGGTATAGTTATTGTCTTCTGCGTTCTAATGTTTGCTATCGCTCCAATTGACATAGCAATTCTTCTCACAATTCTTTCTTTATTACTTATCTGGATGTTATTAAGGACAGCCGTTGATACTGTTATAAGTTTTCTTGCCAATTTAATACTGGCATTCCCAGTTATTTTGTTGTTTTTCCTTCTGGTGACACCGGAGATCGTGAAGACAGGTCTGCCAAACTATATGGCAATGATACTGTTTATTTTCCCCGTAATCTTTTTTGGGGTACTCTTGAACGCGCGCTTTCATACGCGACCAGATATCCGGTGGTGGATTGTAGGGGGTGTAACGCTAATATTGTTTTGGTTCTATCTTTCTATGATTTCCGAGATAGACTCTCCGGTGTATATTCTACCATCCTTTATGGATGCAATTTCATTGCCATCAGAAATATTAGTGGTGTTTGTCTCAGTCGTGTTCGTAAACTCACCAACAGTCTTTCGAATTGTTAGAGGCCTTACTCTGGATATAAAAACACGCGACTATGTTGCCGCAGCCCAAACCCGCGGCGAAGGCTCATGGTATATAATGCTTTGGGAAATTTTACCAAATGTCCGTGGCCCACTTATTGTCGATTTCTGCCTACGTATTGGCTACACCACAATCCTACTTGGTACACTTGGTTTCTTTGGTTTGGGTTTAGAATCTGAATCACCTGACTGGGGAACTACAATTAACGCTGGACGTCGATTACTCTCGGTAGCTCCCGTCCCTGCCCTCGTACCAGCGCTAGCCTTAATGAGCTTGGTTCTGGGATTAAACCTGCTGGCTGATGGCCTGCGCGAAGAAAGCTTAAAGGACTAACGTCATGGCTAAAACAGACTATGCCGGACCAATTTTAGAGATAGAAGGACTTTCTATTTCCTTTTTTACGCGTCTACGGGAAATACCAGCAGTAATGGACTTTAGCTGTAGCATACAACCTGGTGAGGCAATGGGGCTAGTTGGCGAATCCGGCTGTGGAAAGTCCACTGTTGCACTGGGGGTTATGCAAGACTTGGGAGTGAACGGTCGTATTGTTGGGGGCTCTATAAAGTTTAAGGGTAGAGATCTAAACAATATGAGTAGCAGCGAATTACAGAAAATTCGTGGTTCTGAAGTAGCAATGATTTACCAGGAACCCATGGCGTCACTCAATCCAGCCATGAAAATTGGTCGCCAACTTATGGAAGTGCCAATGATACATGAAGGAGTATCAGAAGCTGAAGCACGCGGACGGGCACTAGAAGTCGTGACCGATGTTAAACTTCCCGACCCCGAAAGAATATTAAAATCTTTCCCTCACCAACTTTCCGGCGGTCAGCAACAACGTATTGTTATTGCGATGGCTTTAATGTCAAAGCCTAGCCTGCTTATATTAGATGAACCCACTACCGCGCTCGATGTTACAGTAGAGGCAGCAGTAGTCGAATTGGTGAAAGACCTTGGCAAGAAGTATGGAACTTCAATGCTTTTCATCTCCCATAACCTTGGCTTGATTTTAGAAACCTGTGACCGAATTTGCGTCATGTATTCTGGAGAAGCCGTAGAAACTGGCCTAATTGAAGATGTGTTTGACAAAATGCAGCATCCCTACACACAGGCTTTATTCAGGTCTATACCTTTGCCAGGCGCTGATAAAAATGCTCGACCTTTGATTGCAATTCCAGGAAATTTTCCGCTACCGCATGAACGGCCAAGAGGTTGTAATTTTGGACCGCGCTGCGACTATTTTAGTGCTGGCCAATGTGACCAGGCAGAGATTTCAATGGAAACAGTACCACATGGTGACAGGCATGGCTCACGTTGTTTAAAGTGGGCGGAAATTGATTGGGCGGCAGACGCTGTTCTTGCAGAAAAAAAGATTAAGTCTGAGCCAGGCGAAGTTGTTCTTAAAATAGAAAACCTAAAAAAATACTATGAAGTTGCTGCAAATGCATTGTTTGGTGGAGGAAATAAAAAGGTAGTAAAAGCGAATGAAACTCTGACGTTTGAAGCCAGGGAATCCGAGACCCTTGCAATAGTGGGTGAATCTGGTTGCGGTAAATCGACCTTCGCAAAAGTTTTGATGGGACTTGAAACCGCAACAGACGGCAAAATATTTTTGGAAGGCAGAGATATTGCCTCTACATCAATCGAAGACCGTGAAACAAAAACAGTGTCTGACGTACAAATGGTTTTTCAGAACCCCTTTGATACGCTCAACCCATCAATGACAGTTGGCAGCCAAATTGTGAGGGCACTAGAAATTTTCAAAATAGGCAACACTGATTCAGCCCGACAAAAAAGGATGTTAGAATTACTCGACTTAGTTAAATTACCACGCGAATTTGCGGGACGCATGCCACGTCAACTTTCAGGCGGACAAAAACAGCGAGTTGGGATAGCAAGAGCCTTTGCTGGGGATGCTAAAATTGTTGTAGCTGACGAACCGGTATCAGCTTTAGATGTATCAGTGCAGGCTGCTGTAACCGACCTTCTGATGGAAATTCAGCGCGAACATAAAACTACTCTTTTATTTATAAGCCATGACCTCTCAATTGTGCGGTACCTTTCAGACCGAGTGATGGTGATGTATCTTGGCCATGTGGTGGAAATGGGGACTACAGAGCAAGTGTTCCAACCACCTTATCATCCCTATACGGAAGCTCTTTTGAGCGCTGTACCGATAGCAGATACCTCAATCCAGAAAAAACATATTGTGTTGGAAGGTGATATTCCATCAGCTATGAACCCACCAACAGGTTGTCCGTTCCAAACTCGTTGTAATTGGAAATCACAAGTTTCAGATGGACTCTGTGATATTAAAATTCCGCCAATACGGCAGATGAGGGATGGCCACCAAATGAAATGTCACCTGCCCGATGCTGTTCTAGAAAAAATGGAACCAGTTATAAAAATTGTACTGTAATAGAAAACTATATATTTTTGTTAAATGTGCTGGAATAAATTTTTCGTAACTGTAATACATGGCAACAGTTATATGACCCACTTAATTAACTAATATTAAGTATTTTTTAAATGGTAGCGAAGGGGTGATGGCGATGGCCGGATCAGTAAATAAGGTAATTATTGTAGGAAATCTTGGCCAGGATCCCGAAGTTCGTAATTTTCCTAGCGGTGGCAAGGTATGTAACTTTTCTGTAGCAACTTCTGAAAATTGGAAAGACAGAAACACTGGTGAACGCCGGGAGCGTACTGAATGGCACCGAGTTTCTATTACCTCCGAGCCTTTAGTTAGAATTGCGGAACAATATCTAAAAAAAGGGGCAAAAGTATATTTAGAAGGCCAATTAGAAACTCGAAAGTGGCAAGATCAATCTGGCCAGGACCGATATACCACTGAGGTTGTGCTTCGACCATATGGTTCAACAATGACAATGCTTGATGCACGAGGTGATGGTGGGCAGGGCAGCAGCTTCATGGCAGATC
>JAFMEA010000058.1 GCA_017856985.1 Planktomarina sp. | reverse complement strand
TTGCCTAATGCGTGGGCGCCAATTGCAACTGTAATTGCGTTTAATCTTGCTTATTTAGTTGTTGGTGTTGTCGTGGTTGAAGTTGTTTTTGTATATCCTGGCATAGGCCAGTTGATGGTAGATTCAGTAACTAGTCGTAACATCCCAGTCGTTCAGGCATGTGCGCTAATCTTTGCGGTAACCTATATTTCACTTAATCTCATTGCAGATATTATAGGTATCGTAACAAACCCAAGATTGCTTCATCCAAAATGATAGATAAATCAGAAACTTATTCTGCCACCGGTGAAGTTGGTGCAGCCATTGAAAAGCGTACTATTTGGTCGCGCTTTATTCTGGATTTTAAAAAATCACCCTATACAGCTCGGTTTGGTCTCATAGTTGTCTCACTTTATATTTTTGTGGCGCTATTTGCGCCGTGGTTGGCACCCTATGGTGAATCCCAAGTTTTCCCTGCGCCTTATGAGCCATGGAGTGAAAAATTTGTATTTGGCACCGATCAAATTGGTCGTGATATTCTCTCAAGATTGATCTATGGCGCTCGCAATACTGTTGGTATCGCTGTGGCAACAACATTTTTATCATTCTTAATTGGTGGGGCGTTGGGACTTGCGGCCGCGATAAACCAGTCGTGGCTAGATCAGCTCTTAAGCCGGTCTGTCGATGTTCTTATGGCAATACCAAGTTTGATTTTCGCGTTAGTGCTTCTATCAATCTTTGGTACCAATGTTGTAAATCTTGTTATTATCATTGCCGTTTTAGATTCAACCAGAGTGTTTCGTCTAACCCGAGCGGTAGCAATCAATGTGGTAGTAATGGATTACGTTGAGGCCGCACGGCTACGCGGTGAGGGGATTGGCTGGATTATGAGGCGTGAGATTCTCCCCAACATCTTGCCGCCGTTAATTGCTGAATTTGGGCTAAGATTTTGCTTTGTTTTTTTAACCATTGCCGCATTGAGTTTTCTTGGTGTCGGCATTCAACCGCCAACCGCTGATTGGGGGTCAATGGTTCGTGAAAACGCATCATTAATTCAGTTTGCACAATATGACATAAAGGCTGGTCTTACACCGTTATTACCAGCAGCAGCCATAGCGCTTTTGACCGTGGCGGTAAACTTTGTGGTGGATTGGTTCCTGCATAAAACAAGCGGGCTTCGTGATGAGCAATAGCACGCCAAAAGATGATGTCCTGTTAGACATTAAAGGTCTTAAAATCCAAGGATTTTCGGATGAGCGTTGGCATGATATCGTCAAAGGCGTTGATCTGAAACTGTGCCGTGGTCAGATTATGGGGTTAATTGGCGAGTCAGGTGCTGGCAAATCAACCCTTGGTCTAGCGGCGATGGGATATACCCAACCCGGTTGCCGGATTATTGGCGGTTCGATTCATTTTGATGGAGTCGATTTGGCACAATTACCAGATAAGCAAAAACGTGACTATTGGGGCAATAGGATGACCTATGTTGCGCAATCTGCTGCTGCATCGTTCAATCCGGCGCACCGTCTCATCGAGCAAACGACGCGCTCGACAATCCGTTTTGGCATTAAGGACAAGTCATCAGCCTATCAGGATGCCTTTGAGCTTTATGATGCGTTAAATCTGCCTGAGCCAGAAACCATAGGCGACCGGTATCCGCATCAGGTTTCAGGGGGGCAATTGCAACGGGTAATGACAGCGATGGCAATGTCACCGCGCCCTGATCTGATTATTTTTGATGAACCTACAACAGCGCTAGACGTTACCACCCAAGTCGAAGTGCTCTCGTCCATGAGAACTATTGTGGAAACCTTTAATACCGCAGCTATCTATATCACTCATGACCTTGCAGTGGTGGCCCAGATGGCAGATGTGATTAAAGTTTTGCGCTATGGAGAAGAAGTTGAGGAAGCATCGACACGTGACATGCTAAAATCGCCAAAAGCAGATTATACTAAATCACTGTGGTCTGTGCGTGCATTACAGAAGCAGGAACAAAAACCAACCGCAAGTATTCTCTCATTAAAAGGAGTCGATGCTGCCTATGGTTCAGCAAAAGTTCTGCATAAAGTTGATATTGAGGTGCCAAAGGGCTCGACGGTGGCGGTTGTTGGCGAATCTGGTTCAGGCAAATCCACAACGGCACGTGTCATTACTGGTCTTTTGCCACAAACAGCCGGAACAGTTGTCTTTGACGGTATAGAACTGCCGAAAGCACTTGCTGACCGGACGAAGGAACAGAAACGTCGCATTCAGATGATCTATCAGATGGCTGATACAGCGATGAATCCGCGCCAAACAGTCCGTGATATTATTGGCCGGCCGCTTGAATTCTACCTTGGTATGCAGGGCCGCGAAAAGGCTAACCGTGTTCTCGAACTTTTGGAAATGATTGAATTAGAGGGATCTTTTCTGGAACGTCTGCCAAGTGAATTATCAGGGGGGCAAAAACAGCGGATATGCATTGCGCGTGCGCTAGCCGCTGCACCTGATTTTATCATCTGCGATGAGGTGACTTCGGCACTTGACCAGATTGTGCAGGAAGGAATTTTGACGCTACTTTTACGGCTTCAGAAAGAACTGGGGCTCACATATCTGTTTATTACACATGATATTTCTACGGTTAAAGCCATAGCCGATCAGGTTGTGGTTATGAATCAGGGGCTTGTCGTCGAACAGGGGAGTAAAACGGCAGTATTTAAACCGCCATTTCCAGATTATACCGAATTATTACTGTCTTCGGTGCCTGAAATGGACCCTGACTGGCTTACAAAGCTCTCAGCAAAGCGGAAACGCGAAAGAAACTAAGCCTACTACCTGCAATCCCGTGGGATAGTATGTTCGAGTTCCTTATCATAAATAAGCACATCATTCTCATAGGCTTCTAGCCGTGCGGTTAGATAGAACTGTTGAGCATCAGAGCGCATATTTGCGTATGTTTCAGTGCGCACGGACCAGTCGCCACGAGCATTGCAGGTAGTCCAATGAGTTTGGGCAGCTGCACTAAGCGGGTCATCGGGGTGAATATGCCAGTATTCTCTGGCAATACAGTCATTAATCAACCCATGGTCATTATCTTTGACGCGTCCAAAATCATCAATAATTTCAAGCGTGACTTGTCCTGTGGCAAGGTCACTCGTCTGCTTGCGGCTATTACCTGCTGGTCGGATTACTTCACTATCCCAAGGTGTTTCAGCTTCGGGTTCGGCAAAATTGCGCTCATTGGTGCTTCCGCTGGCGCGCGTCGGCAAGTTTAGCTCTCCTGTAATGAGACAAATTGTGGCAGCCTCAGGGGAGGGCCAAAGAAGCGGCCAGTAGCTTGTAGAGATAGCTATTCGTATCTGATGTCCTTTGGGGACACGATAAGCAATCTGGTCAAGCAAGACAGATACTTCTATTATGTCATGTGGCACCAGCGGCTGTGCCTTATCAAAGCCCTGATGATGTGCCAAATTCAGGACACCATAGGTGACCCGCGTTGAGGCACCATCGGGATGGATATGATTGAGACGCACAGCAATTTGTGCTGCAGGTTTATCGACGCGCAGACGCACGACAAGTTCGGGTGCCCCAACGATATCATAATCTTGTTCCAGCACTGCCGATGTAAAACAAGCCGAAAGCGCGTCATCAGCGCGCTGGTCACCAGGCATTTCAGCGCCAAGCCAAATTGAGCAATATTCACCGCCAGATAGACCACAGGTTTGCGGCGAATTTATCACGGTTTGCAACTGTGCAGGCTCGCTTCCAAGTATCTGGTCATTCTGCAGGTGCAACGTCTGATATGTCAGTCCTTGCGGCCAGTTATTTTCAGCGATCCAATGGCCGTCTCTTCTCTCATATGAGGTTTGTGGGCGCACGCCATCCATCAGATAGGCGGTATAATCAGGGTCAGCCTCGACACCTTGGTCAATATTCTTCAGCCAATGATCCCACCAGCGCAAAGCTTCTTGTAGAAAGCCAATACGTGGTTCTGGTACGGCAAAATGTGGGTATTTATGCACCCATGGTCCAACGATACCTTTTACCGGTGCGGTGATATTTTCAACAAGGTGAGAGACTGCATTTTTGTAGGCATCACCCCAGCCTCCAATGGCTAAGGTTGCCGCCGTAATGGCCTTATAGTCCTCGCAAATAGAACCATGTTTCCAATAAGCATCGCGGTTTTGATGGTTAAGCCAGATATGTGGAAGAAATTGTTCTGCCTCAAGGCGATCACGCCACATACTGCGCCACTCCTCACCAACCAATTCAGGGTCAGGCGCACGCGAAGAATAGGCCCACATTGTTGCGCCCCATCCAAGGTTTTCATTAAGCAGACAGCCTCCTTTATAGTGTATATCGTCGGCATAACGGTCAACGGTCGAGCAGAGGGTAATAATCGCTCTCAAAGCTGAAGGCTGCAGAGCTGCTACCTGTAAGGCATTAAAACCACCCCAACTGATTCCCATCATCCCAACAGTGCCAGAACACCAGGGCTGTTCAGCAAGCCACTTTATAGTGGCAACGGCATCATCCATTTCCTGTTTAGCGTATTCATCATGCATCAGCCCCTGACTATCACCATTGCCGCGCATATCAACACGAATGCACGCATAACCACGTTTAGCAAAATAGGGGTGGGTTAGACTATCGCGGGCAGTAGTGCCATCACGTTTACGGTAAGGTAGGAATTCCAGAATTGCGGGAACTGGTTTACTCTCGGCATCGCTGGGCATCCATATGCGCGCTGATAACCGACAACCATCGGGCATTATGATGCCGATATCGGGCTGCTCAATGATGTCCTTTAGCTTCGTCATTTAGCTGTTTCCTTTTAATAATTTTATTCGTTTTGTTTATGTTCTCGCCAAAGAATTGTCAGTCCAGACATTATTATGAGCAAAATGCCTGGGAAGAGGGTGTCGATTGGTAATTCGTCAAAAAAGAACCAGCCAAAGAAAAATGCGGTTATTATGCCAAAATAGCTAAATGGTGCAAGAACTGCGGCAGGTGCATTGCGAAAGGCGTACATCAGAAAAATGACCCCAAAGCCACCACACATCGACATGCTAAAAATCAGCAAAAGGTCTTCTACAGAGTGAATTGGCGTAAAATCAGTCATCACCGTCGTCAATGAAATGGCACCGATTACGGCAGCCAAAGCGGAGTATAAGTAAAGTATTGAGCTGGAAATTGATTTATCAAAACTTCGTAACGCTACCATTGAAGATGCATAGAAAAAGGCAGCCCCAATCGGCATTAACGCTGTCCATGTGAATACATCGGAGCCAGGACGGACAATCAGAACGGCACCAAGAAAACCAATTACGATAGCACCCCATCGCCACACGCCAACTTTTTCCCGGTAAATAACAATTGCAATCAAAACAACAAATATAGCACTGGTCTGACCTAATGCTGACACAGTCGCTAATTCCAGATTTGCCAGCGCTGTGTAAAACAGAAATTGTGCGATAGCAACGAAAAGGCCTCTCAGAAGAGCTAGTTTCCATTGCTTTATTTTGTAGGAACGAAGAGTGAAACTTAATTCTCTGGTATAGGCGAGAAGAATGACTGCAGGGATGACGCCTAAAATATTGCGGTATACAGATAATTCTTGCGGGGCATAACGGGCTGATAAAATACGTACATGGACGCCCATCAAATCAAAACAAAAATACGCTAATAAACTTACTAATATTGCGCGAATATAAAATGGCATAGAACTCCCAACCCAAAAGCAAAGGAGCCTCCGGTGAGATAAGGATTCATCCTCAAATGTTTTAAAGTCAAGAGGGGCGTTTAACCGTGAGTAAAAACATCATATCGTTAATGTGCCTTGCGTCTCAGCTCAGTCGATGCACGATACCGACTTGGCCCTATCAACTTCACCTAAACCATATGAGATGTGAGAAAATTAGATATATTTTTAAGGGATTTTTCTGATTCAGGTAACTCACTATCCCATTCAAAAACATGCCACAGCCCCTCCCAAATTTGTAAATCAACCTGTATATTTTTATCGCGCATTATATGAGCTAATTGCACAGATTGGCTCAATAAGAGGTCGCGGGTTGCCGTTGATATCAGGCATGGCGGAAATGATGCGTCGAAATGGCCAAAAATAGGGGAAATCTCTGGCATGCTTAGATCATTTTTTCCGGCAAAATGCTGGGCGGCCATTGTTATTTGCCGCAGTGACAAAACCGGGTCTCTGCCATCGTTGAAATTCAAACTATCACCTGTATTCAGAAGGTTACACCACGGCGATAGGAGAGCGAGGGCGCTAGGTAATGGCAAACCATATTTTTTAGCTTTCTGAATCAGGGCCAAAGCAAGATTACCACCAGCCGACTCGCCAACCAAAGCAAAAGGCTGTTCAGCTAACGTTTTGTAAACGTTAAAGGCATCATCCAGCGCTGCGGGCCATGGATTTTCCGGTGCTAACCGATATTCAGGGATGATTATAATGGCACCAGTGAAAGCAGAAATTGGCGCCGCAATTGTTAAGTCTTCGAAAGCACTCCCAGACACAAAACCGCCGCCAAACCCATATAAGATAGGCCAATCTGCTAATAATTTTGACGGGTGAACCAAAAGACATGATACGCCCATAATTTCAGTACTATTTACTGTTACATTGTGAGTGTCTAAAATTTTTGTGACCGCAGGGGTTATAAAAAGCCTAGTTTGTGTGCGAATTTTTTCAAGATTAGATGCTGTACGATCGAGACTAATGTGCGGTGCTGCATTCAGAACGCTTTGTGCCTCAGGGCTAATCGAAGACGTTAAGGTCATGAAATTGTCCTTTTTCAGGGTAAACGATAATAAATAAGCATCCTCATAATTAATTTACCGCAAACAGTTTTAGAATAGTCATTTATCTATCTCTGTGCAGTTTATTAAATTGAGGCGTTCAAATAGACTCTTCAAATAGTGACCAAGGGTTATGATTTACCCTGTTCATTGATAGCTAACTAAGGCAATAATTATGGAGCCCTTACTGTGCCGAGGAATGTAAAAGAGAGTTATATAACAGCTTGGAAGCGCTAGAAAATTAGTCTTATCGTTATTTATGGGAGGTTAGATGGCAAAAGCCGCACAATATGACTATGTGATTATTGGCGCTGGTTCGGCTGGTTGTGTTCTTGCCAACGCGCTAAGTCGTGACGGTGCCCATAGCGTCCTTTTGCTAGAAGCTGGGCCGATGGACCGTAATTTAATGATCCATATCCCAGCAGGTGTATACCGAGCTTACAGAGATAAGAAAATTAACTGGAACTATAATTCCCAGCCGGAGCCCGCACTTTTAAATCGGTCAGTTCCAACACCACGCGGGCGCGTTGTTGGTGGGTCATCATCGATTAATTCTATGGTCTATATGCGGGGTCATCCTTTAGATTTTGATAATTGGGCAACTCAGTTTGACCTTCCTGATTGGACGTTTTCACAGTGTCTGCCATATTTCAAAGCCGGAGAACGGTCTGACAGGGGTAGTGACGAATGGCGCGGTGATACAGGTCCCCTTGGGGTAACTCAAAGTGCAATGGAAAGCCCATTAATTGATGCTTTCTTAGAGGCTGGTGAACAGGCAGGGCAGGGACGTTCAGAAGATTTGAACGGCTACCAGCCTGAAGGTGTGGCTCGGTTAGATGCAACGCGCTGGAATGGCCGGCGTTGTAGTTCTGCTGTGGCACATCTGCATCCATCGCTTGGCCGGGTAAATCTTAGCCTAGAAACGAATGCGATTGTGTCATCCCTTACCTTTTCAGGAAACAGGGTAACGGGTCTGCGATATGACCAAAATGGAACTAGCTATGAAATCCAAGCCGAGCGTGAAGTTATTTTGGCAGGGGGTGCTATAAATTCACCGCAATTATTGATGCTGTCAGGTATTGGGCCTGCCGATCATCTACGCGATATGGGTATTGAGCTTCGGGTGAATTTGCCTGGTGTTGGACAAAATTTGCAAGACCATGCGACTTCGGTGCTGCAATGGGACTGCAAAAAGAATTTCCCGATCCATAATGTCGGTAACCCTCTGAAGAAATTGGCTGTTGGTATGCGCTGGTTGGCCCGTCAAGACGGTCTGGCGGCAAGTAATATCTGGGAAGCGGGCGGCCTAATTCGTAGCAATGAGCAAGTAGAATATCCTAATTTACAATATCACTTTTCACCAGTGGGGTTTGATTTAGGAGGGGACAAAATAAAGGTAAAACAGGCTTTTGCTGTTCATATTGACCAATTACGGCCAAAAAGCCGCGGCCAAGTTTTGCTCAATCGAGACAATATCAAGGGTAAGCCATTAATTCAGTTCAACTATCTAGAACATCCAGATGATATGCGAGAAATGCTTGAAGGTGTAAAGAAAGCACGTGAGCTATTCTCACAGCCCGTATTTGACGAGTTTCGGGGTAATGAGACCACTCCGGGAAGTCATATCCAAACTGATGAGGAATTGGTCAAATCAATTCGACAAATTACAGAGACTGACTACCATCCATGTGGCACCTGCCGAATGGGTTATGACAGAATGGCAGTCGTAGATTCAGAATTACGGGTACATGGTGTCGAAGGATTAAGGGTGGTTGATGCGTCGGTGATGCCAAAGGTAACAAGTGCCAATCTTAATGCGCCAACACAAATGATAGCTGCTCGCGCTGCTGACTACATCCTTGGCAAGCAACAGATGAGCCCACTTCATGCACGCTTTTCATTTCAGTAATAAAATCATTCTTTTTTAGAGTGTATGAATGACAGGTAACCCCAGTCCCGGTGTCCGGCGGCGGCGGAGCTCGCATCACATGCGAATGAGCGGTTGGCCCAAAAGCGCTTGGATGAAGAGCGCGATTGTCAGCGCTGAATAGATAAAGCCAGCAACCCATATTGTGGTGATGCCGTGATCTGTTCTGTCTGCCCATAAACCGATTAGGGGTAAAACCTGCAATGCATGAAGCGACAGAAAATGTGCAGGTCGCAAGTCACCTACTTCAGTTGACCAGCCCAAAAATGGCAGAACGAGTTCTGGATTGCTTTGGTTTCCGACAAAGTGGCTGCCGTTGCCGCCAAGGTAACCTCCGATAACAAGTGTCAGCACGAAGCTTATGACAGCGCCCCACCAAATGCCCGATTGAGTTGCTGGGCCAAATGCAATATCGCTCTTTGCAAGCCAAGCAATGATGACTGGCAAGGCAATCAATATAACCGCACCCACGCCCATCAAAGAATACATCATACTGTGAAACGAGGTCGTTTCGTTAAAATGACTATGCTGTACCTGTGCTGCCTGAAAAATCAGATATGCCATTTCAGCAACAAATACCGCTGCCAATACCCAACCAACACCTGCAACGATACGCAGCGCCGCGTTTTCTGGAGACATCACGGCAACAATAATGGTCAGCGTCGCAAAATGAACGAGAAATGAGACCGAGAATTTTGCAGGTTTTACCCAAACAGCTACGCCATCTAGTGTGCGTTGATCAAATTGACCCCAAATTACTATCGCTATGAGAAGTAGCGCACAAAGGGCTGTCAGTTGGACAAATATTATGGAACGGCCTTGGACAAGAAAAGGAGCTAAGAGGTCGCTCATATCTTTACACTTTCATATTAAATTTCGGGTACTGGGTGTCTGGATTAGAAATCGGGACTTAGCCTAATTTGTGACCGTTATTGACCCACGCTCGCAGCAACGCGGTAAATTCTACTGCCTTATCCTGATAGCAGAAATGGCCGCACATCTCAAAAATGGTCAACGCACTTTTAGGGAGCCGTTTATGCAGGCGCACAGCGTTGTCAGTTGTTAAGAACGCGTCTTGATCACCCCAAAATACATGAACCGGTACATCGAGATTTTCCAGATGGGAATCAATATCTTTTAAGCCTTCAGGGTAATGTTTGAACCATGCAGTCACTTGGTTAATCCGTCCTGAATAGGACGCAACATAGTCAGCGACTTCTTCGGCAGATGGGCTGTAATGCAAATACCCAAGCTGGATAGCACCCACAATAAACGCGCGTGCGCCAGTCATATTAACCATCAAACGCCAGAACCCTGAATGAACAATCTTTTTGATGAGGCTTCCGCCATCTGAGGGCAAAATACCCGGTCCATCCCCGATCAGGATGCTTGCCGCTTTATGGTCGCGGTGCATAGCGTAGTGTAGCGCCACTGGCATTGCGACATCCGGGGCCACGATGTGGACGTCCGTCAGACCCATTTCAGAAATAAATTTTTCCAAGAACGCGCTTTGGGCAGCAAACGTCATGAAAGACATGTCTCCTTGACTACGCCCAAAGCCAGGCAGGTCAAGGGCAATCAGATTAGCGTCAGCAGCCATGGCAGCCCAAACACTATCGTAACAGAGGATACTTTGAGGTAACGGGCTGAGGAATAGCACTGTCGGTCCATCTGGAGTGCCACCTGTCGCATAGCGGATTTTAAGGCCATCAAGCTGCATATATGTTGGCTTCATCGTGAAACTGGCTGTCGTATAGTTGATCTTTGAAGCCCCTGCCGCACGCATTGACCGAACTTTATAAAATTCAGGTGTTATCATCATCAAACTGGCTGCGTTCAGGCGGCCCAGCATTCCAATGGGATCTTTCGACATGGTGTCTCCTTAAGGGGCTAGTATCCATATGACTTTTTCCGTTACTATAGGTACGGAAATATTCCGTCAATGATAAAATACC
>JAFMEA010000057.1 GCA_017856985.1 Planktomarina sp. | reverse complement strand
GCCGCGCTGTGACCGCCTCAAGCCAATTCGCCAAACGCCAAAGAACATGGTTTCGGAAACGTATGATGTCTTGGCAAACGTATGAAGCTGACCAACTTTAAAATCGAGCTTCCAAAGTATTAGGCAAGGTAGAGATATTGCAAACTTGTCGATAATTTCCACGATTCAATATCTTAAATTATCAAAGTGAACTGCCAATCTAGAAACAGATGTGGTAAATAAAATAAACAAACCGGCGCGCTAAAATTTGATCTATCAATTTTCATACTTCATTTGATTCATATAAACTTTTACAGGTATTTAAACCTGTCACATAGTAGCTTTGTGAATGCAAAATTTCTTCTTTTTAAAAGCCTGCGTTGCTAAATTGGTCGCTTTATTTCGCTCAGCGGAAAAAAACCCCAGATGTTTTCTAGGACTTCCGAGAATAAAAAATTGAATTAGGTTAGAAATATAAATTTTTAATTGGCGCGCAATTGCCCAAATGTATTAACTGGTGTTTGATTAGTGAAAATTTTGATAAATCATCGGATTCGGAAGAGCAAATGAAGCAGCCTAATATTGTTTTCGTCATGGCCGATCAGCTGTCTGCTAAGGCGCTCCCTTTTTACGGACATAAAGTGGTCAAAGCGCCCGCAATGTCGCGCCTAGCTCGCGAGGGTGTCGTATTTGAAAACACTTACTGCAATTCACCGCTTTGTGGACCTTCACGCTTGTCGATGATGTCAGGCCTCTTGCCCTCGAAAATTGGTGGGTACGACAATGCCCCAGAGTTTTCATCGGCCATTCCAACTTTTGCGCACTACCTACGCCTCGCTGGATACAGAACATGTTTGTCAGGCAAGATGCATTTTGTCGGGCCCGACCAGCTTCATGGTTATGAGGAGCGTTTGACAACAGACATTTATCCTTCCGACTTTGGCTGGACGCCAAACTGGTCGGAACCAGACGCGAAAGTTAGATTTCAAGATATGCAGAACATCATAGAAACGGGGCCATGTCTTCGCTCTTTACAAATTGACTATGATGATGACGTGCAAGCGCAAGCGGTTCGTTGGCTCTATGATCGGTCCCGCGACGGCTCGAAGCAACCCTTCATGTTGACCGTGTCTTTTACATCCCCACATGACCCCTATGTCGCCCGCCCTGAGTTTTGGGATATCTATGACGATTCAGAAATTGATCTGCCTAAGGTCCCCGCCATTCCGCTAGCGGAGCAAGACGCTCACAGCGCGCGCATTCATGAGCATTACTCGGTTGGCGATAAAGACATCACGGACGATGTGATAAAACGCGCTAGGCACGGCTATTATGCATCAATTGAATATATTGATAACAAGATCAGCGCTCTTGTCGGAACACTAGAAGAGACGGGATTGTTGAAGGACACAATCTTTGTATTTGCATCTGATCATGGTGACATGATGGGAGAACGTGGGATGTACTATAAAAAGTCTTTCTTTGAATGGTCGTCGCGGGTCCCGTTAATCTTTTGGTCACCCGATCGCTTAGCCGCAAAGAGAGTAAAGGAAACGGTTTCTTTATTAGATATTTTGCCAACATTTGCGGATATTTCAGGGGTTTTGGATCAGGTTTTAGAAACTGATGGTAATTCGCTTGTTCCAACATTGTTCGGCGACCCTATCGATGAGCGAACAATTTTGGCTGAATTTCTAGCTGAAGGAATTTTCAATCCGACATTTCTTTTAATCAAAAATCGTCTGAAACTTTTCTATAGCGAGGTCGACCCACCTATGTTGTTCGACTTGGAAACAGATCCGGACGAACTTATTAACCTTGCTGGGGACCCAGCATATACCGAGGTGCTAAAAGCAATGGTTGCAATTGCTGATGAAGCTTGGGATTCAAAAAAACTGAAGCAACGTATCGTAGCTGATCAAAACCGCCGCCGCCTTATCCAAAAATCACATCAGATTGGTGTTCCACCCGTTTGGGATTTTCAACCCTACATCGATGCCAGCCAACAATATGTGCGGTCAGGGCAATGGACCACCGAAGTCGAATCCAAAGCATTCCTGAAAGGTTAACGGTTTACATGACGGTAGCACTAATATTACCATATGTGAAAATGTACTGGTACTGTGGGCAAAGACGCAAGTTTAAAGTACAGCGCAAGCTTTTATAATGTGAGGCAAAAAGACCGTGAAGATTGCAGTATTCGGCGCAGGCGCGATGGGGTCTCTCTATGCAGCCCGCTTTGCAATGGCAGGCCACAGTGTTGTGGCCGTTGATCCTTGGGAAGCGCATGTCTCTGCAATCAACGCTAGCGGTCTACGCATGCGCGGGCCCGATGGCGATCATCATATCAAGGGTATCCAAGCCTCTGTTTCACCTAATCTTGCCGAAGCAGCCGAACTTGTTATTATCGCCACAAAGGCCTCTGCGGTGGGTATGGCGGCAAAGGCAATTGCCCCGCTCATTCGTGCGAACACAACGGTGCTGACGATCCAGAATGGTATTGGCGCAGGGGCGCGCATTGCCGACTACTTGCCCGCCGAGAGCACGCTACTTGGCGTAGCAGACGGCTTTGGAGCCTCGATGGTTGAGCCAGGGTTTATGCACCACACAGCCATGAAGCTAATCCGTCTGGGAGAGGTTGCAGGCGGCATGACACCGCGGCTCAATTCAATGGAAAAGATATGGCAACGGGCAGGTTTCAACGCCAAGGCTTTTGACGATATCCACCAGCTGATCTGGGAAAAACTGCTGTGCAATGTGACACTATCAGCACCTTGCACCGTCTATGATTGCACTGTCGGAGAGCTTCTCTCAAATGCCAATCATTGGGCCACTGCTCTTGCGTGCACAAAAGAGGCCTATGCATGCGGGCTAGCCGAGAAGATCCGCTTTTCTTTCGACGATCCGATCGACTACGTCACCAAGTTCGCCGAAGTGGTTGCAAAAGCCAGCCCCTCGATGAGGCTTGATCACATGGCGCGGCGCGCATCAGAGATTGAATTCATCAACGGTGCTATCCCGCTACTTGGTAAAAAACACAATATCCAGACCCCGATGAATGCGAAACTATCCGCAAAAGTGCGGCGATTGGAAGAAGCCTTCCTTGGAGATGTTCCATGAAAATCGCAAGTTTTATTCATGAAGGCCGCGCGCTTTATGGTTTGGTTGAGGGTGACAAATTGCGCCCTGTTAGTACCAGTAAATTGGTGGAATTCCCAACGCTGCGCGCGTTTCTTGATAAAGGGAAACTGGCAGATTTGCCCAACTTTTGTGATACTACGTCCCTGACCTTGACCTCGGTACGCTTTTTGTCTCCTGTGCCGCACCCATCCAAAATTCTTTGCGTTGGATTAAATTACAACAAGCCTTATCCAGTTGCGGGAGCCACATTCGAGGCCGATAATATTGTCATTTTTGGACGCCACGACGACAGCTTTGTTGCCCACTCCCAGCCGCTGGAAATGCCACTTGGGGATGCAGGCCTCAGCTACGATTTTGAAGGTGAGATCGCCGTTGTTATTGGCACGCGCTGTCGCCATGTCGCAAAGGCGACCGCTCTAGAGCATGTGGCTGGATATTCCTGCATGAACGAAGGGTCCGTGCGGAACTGGCAAAAACACTCGATCCATGCAGGAAAAAATTTCCATGCTTCTGGCGCATGGGGCCCTTGGCTAGTGACACCTGATGAAGCTGCCCCGATCGAAGAGATGCGGCTTGTGACGCGCGTTAACGGAACGGTCATGCAAGAGACAACTGCGGCCGAAATGATCCACGATCTGCCAAAGCTAATTTCCTACCTATCGCACATTACCCAGCTGAACCCCGGAGATGTAATCGCCACTGGCTCGCCCGACGGCACAGGCGGAAGCCGCACCCCAAATGTGTTTCTTAAACCCGCCGATGTGGTCGAAGTCGAAGTTTCGACTGTCGGCATACTGAGAAACTCCGTTGCCCACCCCAAGAACTGAGCAAATAAGGACACGCGCGATGCACGCCTCTCTCAAGAAACTCCGCTTTTCTGTAAAACCTATTCCCGTTGAAGGAGACCGCCCCGTAGAACTGGCGCGCACAATGGCCGTTCATCCCCTGACCTATCAGGAGCTGCCCCATGACCCAGAGTATTCGCTATATGCTGGTCGACTTACACCAGAGAAGATGTCAAACGCCTCGCCCGATGAAATGTATTGGAAAACGCGTCAGGAGATCATTCTTCGTCATACCGGCGAACATCCCTATCAGATTTCTGGGCCAGATGCGTTGGCGCTCTTGCAGCGAATATTTCCACGAGATGTGTCTAAGGTCAAAATAGGTCGTTGTTCCTATCAGTTCGCCTGCTACGATGACGGCGGTATGATCACCGACGGCCTGTTACTGCGCGTTGCATCTGATGTCTTCTGGTTTGCACAAGCCGATGGCGATCTCTTCTCATGGTACAAAGCACACGCAATCGGTCTCGATGTCACGATCAGCGATCCTGACATTTGGGTGAGCCAAATTCAGGGACCGCGATCCATGAAACTTTTGGAGCACTTACTCGACAGCGACATGCCAAGCCCATGGCGCTATTTTGATTGGACCGAAGTTTCAATGGCTGGCGAGAAGGTGATCATCAGCCGGACGGGCTTCACTAATGAGTTGGGCTGGGAAATATATTTCCGCCCCGAAAACAACACCGAGATGCTCGGAGACCTAATTCTTGAAGAAGGAGCAAAAATGGGAATGATCCTGACAGCGACGCCTGGCTTTCGTTGCCGTAGGATTGAGGCAGGCTTGCTGTCGGCGGGTCAGGACTTCACGCCAGACACAACGCCTTTCTCAGTTGGCTTGGGCAAGTTTATCGACTTTGAAAGCGGAGATTTTGTCGGTCGCAATGCCCTCATGGTCGCCGATAAAACCTGCCGAAGTTGGGGTATACGAGTGGTGGGCGGCATCGCTCTGCGGGGTCAAACGCTGGAGCTAAACGGCAAGATCATTGGCCGCGTTACATCGAGCACTTGGTCACCTTATCAAATTTGTGGCGTCGGAATTGTCCATCTGACGGGAGCTGACCTTGGACCAGGCGATATCGTCAATGTTCATTGCAATGATGGCAATGTGCACCGCGCAGAGCTGTGCACATTGCCTATGTATGACCCTAAAGGAGAGCTTGTCCGCGGCATCAACACATCTATCCCGCGCGAGCCCAATCCTTGGATTGGCATAGCAAACACCACAAAAATGCTACCTGATATATAGAAACTTAATTTAAATTAAGCTTATCTCCTATTGACTGCACTTCCCCTCTTTAAAATGGCGGATTATGACGTGGCTACGTCCCTCAAAGTAAAAAGCTTTAGAAAAAGTTTGAGAGTATAATTACCTGCTTTACGGGATCAAAGCGCGCCAATAAACAGCCCATAGGCCAAGTATGCAACTTGACTAATTTGAAAAATAAAGTCGCAATTGCGTCTGTACTCAAAAATATCGCATTGTAGTTAGAATGCTTTAAAATAACACATTATAGTTGGCAAACCTCGTCATTGGGTTCTTTTTAGTATACTTTCACGTTGACCTCAGCTAATTTTTAAGCATGATTACAACCTCAATGAGCTGAATGAATGAAGCCTAATAACAAGGTAAAAATTTATTTAAAGACTCACGTCGTCACAGGGAGAAAAAGATGACCCAAAAATCAATATCCATGCATCCAGCTGCAGAAATGTATGCTAACGAAGTAAAAGAGGGCAAGCTTGACCGTCGCGAATTTATGTCCCGTGCAACGGCTCTGGGTGTAACAACTGTGGCGGCTTATGGCTTGTTGGGTATCAACGCCCCCCTAAAAGCCGGCGGCCACGCCAAACAAGGCGGTACAATCCGCATGCAGATGGAAGTTCGCGCTCTAAAAGATCCTAGAACTTATGACTGGACTCAAATTGCTACGGTAACCGCAGGTTGGCTAGAGTATCTGGTTGAGTATAATTCGGACGGCTCATTTGAGCCTATGTTGCTTGCGTCGTGGGCAGCAAATGCAGATGCTACGCAGTACACTTTGAAAGTTCGCGAGGGTGTCAAATGGAATAACGGCGACGATTTCACGGCGGATGATGTAGCTAGAAATATTATCGGTTGGTGTGAAAAAGATGTTGAAGGGAACTCAATGGCCGGTCGGATGGCCTCGCTGATTGATCCAGAGACGAATACAGCTCGAGATGGGGCTATCGTTGTAGTTGATGCATCGACAGTGCAGTTGAATTTATTGGCACCGGACATCACAATCGTCCCTGGTTTTGCGGACTACCCTGCTGCAATTGTTCACAGCAGTCACGACCCTGACGATATGATTGGTACCGCAGTTGGGACTGGTTTTATGAGACCAGACTCCTACGAAGTGGGCGTGAAAGCAGTAAATGTGCGTAATGACAGCCACGAGTGGTGGGGATATGCCGCCGGCAAAGGCGGTTTTGTGGACCGGATTGAATACATAGATTACGGTACAGACATGTCCGCAACTGTTGCGGCCTATGAGTCAGAAGAAATTGACATGAACTGGGAGTCAGTGGGTGAATTTTCTGATATATTCGACAGCATTGGTCTCGTAAAATCAGCCGTTACCTCAGGCTCTACTATCGTGGTTCGCACTAATCAAACACACGATCAGTACAAGGACAAACGAGTTCGGAAAGCCATTGCTATGGCTGTTGACAACAATGTGCTTCTAGAGCTTGGGGTTAATGGTCAGGGTATTCCAGCAGACAACTGCCATGTTGGACCGATACATCCAGAGCATGATCCATCAGTCACTCGCATACCGCATGATCCTGCAGGAGCACTAGCTTTGATGAAAGAAGCTGGTATGGCAGACTACGAGCACGAGCTGATATCTATCGATGATAACTGGAGAAAAGACACGACTGACGCTGTTGCAGCCCAACTTCGGGATGCAGGTATCAAGGTAAAGCGCACAATTCTTCCAGGATCAACTTTCTGGAATGACTGGGCGAATTATCCATTTTCATCGACAAACTGGAACCACCGTCCATTGGGAACGCAGGTTCTTGGCCTTGCATACCGCTCTGGAGAGGCTTGGAATGAATTTGGTTGGTCGAATCCTGAATTTGACGCATTGCTAGCCGAAGCCAATTCTTTGGCAGACGCAGACAAGCGGCGGGTTGTAATGGGTAAAATGCAAGCCCTAGTAATTGAAGAGGGCGTTACTATCCAACCGTATTGGCGTCAGGTCGTTCGGCACCATACGGACAACTTAGTTGGCGTTGATATGCACATCGCATATCTGCCACAAGTTTATAAGTGGGGCTTGAAAGCCTGATTTAATAACTGGGCCGCTTCAATTATTTGGGGCGGCCCATTATTTGGACATAGAAACAATATTATTAGTACCGTAAGGATCCCAAAAAATGGGAACATTCATAATACGCCGGACGGCATTAATGTTGCTAACGGCTCTATCCCTGACATTTATAGTCTTTGTGATGACCAATTTACAACCAAATTTGGAGAAATTGGCCAAAACACAGGGCAATTTCCGTATGTCAGAAGCAGAAGTGTCGAGTTATTTAAGAGATCGTGGCTTTGATAGGCCGGTCACACTTAAATACGGTGAATGGCTAGGGATAGTCCCGAGTTATCTTATCGAAGGGCGAGATGGGGAAACCCGTAGTCGGTGCTCTGCCCATGGAGTAATTAAATCAAATACACCCAGGTATTGTGGAATCATTCAAGGTTATTGGGGGCAAAGCTGGGTATTCAAAGAACCTGTCGCTGATGTGATAGCTAAACGTCTGTCCGCAACAGGTGTTTTGATGTTTTGGGTGTTTCTAGTAATGGTCCCCAGTGCATTGTTTTTAGGTGTGTTAGCCGGAATGAAAGAGGGATCACGACTAGATAGGACTTTGTCAACGGGTGCAATTGCAACGACTGCAACACCCGAATATGTGTCAGGGGTAGTTTTTATCGCTCTTTTAGCATCATCAAAATTTGGCCTGAGCCCACTTTTTAACTCTCTCGGTTGGTCTGATAAACGTATTTTATTCAAAGGATCTGCAACTTCGGCGGCCAAAGAAATGCCAGCTGACTACGATGTATACTGGCTGCCAGATTTTTTAGAGGGTTTCTGGTGGAAAGTCGCAGAAGCCCCAACATTAGAGAATTTTATGTTACCGGTTCTTACAATCGCGCTTTACGGCATGGGTTACATCGCCAGAATGACAAGAGCCTCTATGGCGGAAGTGATGACAAGCCAATACATTCGAACAGCAAGACTGAAAGGTGTTAACTTTAGAAATATTGTGATTAAACATGCGCTGCGAAACGCTTTAATTGCCCCATTTACGGTGATTATGTTGCAAATACCCTGGCTTCTCACAGGTGTCGTGATTGTTGAAACACTATTTAACTTTAAAGGGTTAGGCTTCGCACTCGTGCAAGCAGCTGGAAACAATGACATTGATTTACTTCTCGCTGTATCAGTTGTTTCTGTAATAGTGGTCCTAATGACCCAACTGATATCAGATATCGGTTATGTCTTCTTAAACCCGCGCATAAGCATGTCATAGGAGCTGTGAGCAATGGAAGCGTTAACTTGGACAGGTAATGTTGGAGGTTTGTTAAACCCGATACTGGGCATATCCTTGGTATTTTTATTAGTGGCAATTATGCTCCAACTTATAAGCGGGTTATTTATTCCCTCAGCACGAGGCTTTGATGCTGATGGAAGACATATAAAACATCCTTTTACTGCAAAAATCAATCTAGCGGTTTGGATTAGCTTTTGTGTGCTTATTGGAGTTTCGTCACTTTATCTAGTTGTTGGAGTAATTTTTGGCTTAGAGGGTGGCGGTATCATCGGTGGTATTTCCAAACAGCTAACCCCCGTATGGTTAACACTATTTTTAATCTTTGGTTCTTCAGTTGCATTTAAAAGGAAGCTCGGACTTTACGGCAAATTATTCGATAGCCCTGTGGGAATGATTGGCCTCGGCTTGATTTTATTTTGGGTTCTCGTAGCTATTTTTGGCGGCATGTTTGATATGATCGTTACTCACAATGAGCTTTCTCAAGTTTCTGGGATGAAGAATAAATTGCCTGGAACTCCAATGAGAGGCGCCGACGGTGCCGACTTTCAGTATTTTTTATTGGGAGGTGACGGCCTAGCAAGGGATGTATTCAGTCGAGCCGTAAAGGGTTCAGCAATTGTCATAGTTGTCGCACCTTTAGCAACGTTATTCGCGTTCATGGTTGGGATAACTTTAGGAATACCCGCTGGTTATTACTCAGACCCAATTTTAAAATTTGGCAATAGCGCCTTTCTAATAGCTTGCATTTTGGGCGCTCTTTTTATTGGTTTAGTGACCTTTTTAGGCGCGGCTTTAGATATAGTTATTTTATTAATTTTGATGGTGGCGCTTATCCTTTGGCTTCTTGTCAAGTCCTCACTAGATACAGTTTTAAGTTTTTTAGCCAACTTAATCCTCGCCTTCCCAGTAATTCTCCTTTTCTTTCTGCTTGTGACCCCAGAAATAGTGAAGACGGGATTGCCAAATTATATGGCTTTGATTTTATTTTTCTTTCCTGTGATATTTCTCGCCGTCCTGTTGAACTCCAAGTATCATACACGACCGGACGTCCATCTATGGGTTGTAGGCGGAGTAACAGTATTGTCTATGTGGGTTTATCTATCCATGATATCGGAACCCGACACCGCAATTCACATTTTACCAATACCACTAGATTTTATATCTATGCCGCCTGAGATCCTTGTCGTTTTCGTATCAGTCGTATTTGTTAATTCGCCCACCGTATTTCGCATTGTACGAGGCTTGACGCTGGATATTAAGTCTCGCGACTATGTTGCAGCGGCTCAAACACGCGGTGAACGAGGATGGTACATTATGCTATGGGAAATTTTACCAAATGTTCGCGGACCGCTAATCGTGGATTTTTGCTTGAGGATTGGCTACACAACAATCCTTTTGGGAACGCTCGGTTTTTTTGGCTTAGGTCTTGAATCTGAAAGTCCAGACTGGGGCACAACCATTAACGCAGGTCGGCGTCTTTTGTCTGTCGCACCTATACCAGCTCTGGTTCCAGCAATTGCACTCATGTCACTCGTGCTTGGCTTAAATTTACTTGCAGATGGTCTGCGCGAAGAAAGTTTGAGAGATTGAAATGAGCAAAAGTGAGAATGAACCAATACTTGAAATTGAAGGACTATCAATTTCATTTTTTACGCGGGTCCGGGAAATTCCGGCAGTCATGGATTTCAGCTGTACAATCCAACCCGGCGAGGCGTTAGGTCTAGTTGGCGAATCTGGGTGCGGAAAATCAACCGTAGCACTTGGGGTCATGCAGGACCTAGGGGTTAATGGCCGCATTGTTGGCGGTTCAATCAAATTTAAAGGTCGCGACCTCAATCAAATGTCCGACGAGGAACTTCGGGATATTCGCGGCTCGGAAATTGCGATGATATACCAGGAACCCATGGCTTCACTGAATCCTGCTATGAAAATTGGCAAACAATTGATGGAAGTGCCGATGATTCACGAGGGGGTCAGCTCAGAGGCTGCGTATACCCGGGCCTTGGAAGTCGTTACAGATGTGAAATTGCCAGATCCCGAGCGGATCTTAAAATCCTTTCCTCACCAATTGTCCGGCGGTCAACAGCAGCGCATCGTGATCGCCATGGCACTTATGTCGAAACCAAGCCTTTTGATACTTGACGAGCCGACAACTGCTTTGGATGTGACTGTTGAAGCAGCAGTTGTGGAATTGGTGAAAGATTTAGGCAAAAAATACGGCACCTCAATGCTATTCATTTCACATAATCTTGGCTTGGTCTTGGAAACCTGTGACCGGATCTGCGTTATGTATTCCGGCGAGGCAGTTGAGACTGGACGCATAGAGGATGTGTTTGACAAAATGCAGCACCCATATACGCAGGCGTTGTTCCGTTCGATCCCACTGCCAGGCGCTGATAAAAACGGTCGCCCACTTATTGCCATTCCAGGAAATTTTCCGCTGCCGCATGAACGGCCAAATGGCTGTAACTTTGGGCCGCGCTGCGATTATTTTGAATCGAACCGGTGTGATCAGGGCTATATTTCAATGGATACTGTGCCTCATGGGGAGCGGCACGGTTCCCGCTGCTTGCGCTGGGGTGAAATCGATTGGGACGCCCCTCCTGAGCTGGCGGAAGCCAAGGCCAAGACTGAGCCAGGTCGAGTTGTTCTTAAAATCGAAAATCTCAAAAAATATTATGAGGTGGCGGCTAATGCACTCTTTGGAAGCGCCAACAAAAAGGTAGTCAAAGCCAATGAGACCTTAAGTTTCGAGGCCCGCGAATCCGAAACACTCGCCA
>JAFMEA010000056.1 GCA_017856985.1 Planktomarina sp. | reverse complement strand
ACTTTAGGCAGTATTTCGAGGATTGCGTGACAAGCTGTGACAGGGGTGCTCCTGCCCGTTGCTTGCGAAAAGACTTTACTAAAATGCCTACTAATAGCGCTTAAACGTGAAATAGTCGGCATTCGATGTTCAGCATGTTTTGTCACGATCTTCGACAGACGTGATATTTTAGTGTGGATCGAATTGAATTATCTCACAATTTTTTGGTTTAATTCCAGTTAACGCACGAATGAAATTACCATGAGAAACAATAGCTGTTGATTGAATATTTTCCTGTTTCAGATAACGGGCAAAAATATTCGCCCTTTCCATCAACACCTCCTCCGGCTCAACAGAAATTCCACGATGGTCTTTTTCACCTTCGTACCACCAACGCTCAGGAAGATGACCAAAATTTAAATTGGGAAATTTCCTTGAGAGTTCATGAGGCGTGCTTCCCACATCGCAGCTGTTACAAAGTTGTTCCCTGACATCAGCATTAACTTGTAGCGTTACCCTATTCCCAAAAATCAGCTGTGCCGTCTGCAATGTCCTTGTGAAGGGCGAGACAATAATGGCTTTAATATCAAGCTTTTCAACTTGCCGACGAGCCTGATAAGCCTGGACCTCACCTAACTCTGTTATTGGCGCATCAAATATCATCGGGTCTGGCTTGAGAGGGTCGTGAACGGCATTGAAAGCCGATTGAGCATGTCGGATTAGATAAACGGACATTTAGTATCTTTTAACATTATTTAAAAGCATCATCGCTACCCAAGCAACTCATATTGAACAACAAACAAAATTACATTCCGTTCTCTTGCTGTGTAAGCAACACGGTCGAACCACGTAATTACATCGATGCAAGAGTACTTCTTTGACCTTACAATTGATGTTGAAAAATATTGCCTTAAAATCTTTCACGTGTAACCTAAAATTGTTTAATAAAAATTTAATGGAGGAAAAAATGGCGAATTACGTGAAGGGGTTAATAACAGCAGTTGGTGCTTTTATGCTACTAGCCGCTCCAACCTTAGCTAATGCGCAAGAAGATTGTCATCGCGGTACTCTGGACAAAGCATACTGTGATAGAAATCTTGATCAAACGGCAGACTTGCCAACAGACCCAAAAGATTGGGTTGATCCATCAACCATCATCTTCACATATACTCCCGTTGAAGACCCAGCTGTATACGCAAATATTTGGCAAGGTTTTGTTGATCACATGTCCAAGGTGACTGACCGCAAAGTTGTCTTTTTCCCAGTTCAGTCCAATGCTGCACAGCTAGAGGCAATGAGGTCAGGCCGTTTACACGTTGCTGGTTTTAATACAGGCTCAAACCCAATTGCTGTAAGCTGTGCAGGGTTCGTGCCTTTTGGCATGATGGCCTACAAAGACGGTAAATATGGTTATGAGATGGAGATTATTGTTCCTGCCAACTCAAAAATCACCTCTCCCGCCCAAATCAAAGGCAAGACAATGGCCTTTACCTCGCCAACGTCTAATTCTGGCTTCAAAGCACCATCTGCGATTTTGAAGGGGGAGTTTGGTCTGAAAGCTGAAGTAGACTTCACACCCGTTTTTTCGGGCAAACATGACAATTCAATACTTGGTGTTGCTAACGGCGACTATGAAGTCGCAGCGATCGCCAATTCAGTTTTGCAACGAATGGTGCGTCGCGGTGTGATTAAAGAAGATCAGGTCAAAACAATCTATAAGTCGCAGACTTTCCCAACCACAGGTTATGGGCACGCCCACAATTTGCACCCAGAACTTGTTGGGAAGATTAAAACAGCGTTTTGGACATACCAATGGGACGAAAACTTCAAAAAAGAATTCAAGAAAGCAGACATCTTTGTTGGTATCCAACACAAATATGATTGGGCAGTCATCCGCGGGATCGATAAAGCTAATGGTGTAAAATACGACTGCAAATAGCGGTCTTGTCAAAAACGTGGGCGCACTATTTTCCGGTGCGCCCATCTCCTATGTAATATACTAAAGGAAGCCATTTATGCTGCGCCTTCAAAACTTATCTAAACGTTACAAGACCGGCGATTTAGCGTTAAATAATGTATCGCTAGAAATCCCAGACGGGCAATTGGTTGCCCTAATTGGGCCATCCGGCGCCGGAAAATCGACTTTAATTCGCTGCGTTAATCGTTTGGTCGATGCGACGGGTGGTTATATTTACCTAGGCGATCGTGAAATCAACAGCCTTTCGAGCAAGGAACTAAGACGTGTCCGCCGACGTATGGGGATGATTTTTCAAGAATACGCTCTGGTCGAACGGCTAACAGTAATGGAAAATGTTTTGTCGGGTCGTTTGGGCTATGTGAATTTTTGGCAGAGCCTCTTTCGCAAGTATCCAAAAGAAAGCGTGCATGAAGCATACCGTTTATTGGACCGCGTAGACCTTATGCATATGGTCGACAAACGAGCAGACGAATTATCCGGGGGTCAGCGTCAAAGGGTAGGTATCTGTCGCGCATTAATCCAAGACCCCGAATTGTTGTTGGTCGATGAGCCAACAGCAAGCCTTGACCCAAAGACATCGCGCCAAATAATGCGTCTGATAAGAGAGCTTTGCGCAGAGCGTGGATTGGCTGCGATTATCAACATTCATGATGTGGCTTTAGCACAAATGTTCTCTGAACGCGTGGTTGGACTG
The DNA here is from genome assembly GCA_017856985.1 of Planktomarina sp. Classification (GTDB taxonomy): domain Bacteria; phylum Pseudomonadota; class Alphaproteobacteria; order Rhodobacterales; family Rhodobacteraceae; genus Planktomarina; species Planktomarina karensis. The sequence continues at coordinate 9,046 of JAFMEA010000056.1, read as the reverse complement.
AAGCAGGGAGAAATTGTCTATGACGGCTCTCCAGAAGGTTTAACACCAGATGTTCTTACAGAGATTTATGGTAAGGAAGACTGGGAAAAGACCATAGAAAAGGCAGAAGACGATGATGCCATGCTGGACAATGGGGTGCCGGCATGAATCAGGAGGCATCACATTACGCCGAAACTTGGAAGAAACCTCACTTTATCAAATCTTCGTTCCTTCGTTATTCAATCTATCTTGCTACCATCGCATACTTCTTCCTAGCCATTTACACAATGGAAGTTAATTGGACGCGGGTTGCCGAGGGCATACCACGTGGAGCGGACATGATTAGCAAGTTCTTTCCGCCAGACCTCAGCGACTCACGTGGTGTGATTTTGGACGGTATCCTCGAGAGCATCTGGATGGCCGTCATTGCAACTATAGGGGGAATTTTGCTTTCTGTTCCTATAGGACTGGGGGCAGCGCGGAACTTGGCGCCCACCTGGATTTACCTTTTTTGTCGTGGCATCATCGCTGTCTCAAGGACTTTTCCGGCAGTAATTTTAGCGATTTTTTCAGTCAAATTCTTTGGCTTTGGGCCATTTGCAGGTTTTGTTGCCCTATCGATTGAAACTATTGGCTTTTTTGCGAAGCTTTTAGCAGAAGATATCGAGAATATGAGCAAGTCCCAAGCCGAAGCCGTGCGTGCTACTGGAGCCTCTTGGTTGCAATGGATAAATTACGCGATCCAACCTCAAGTTCTTCCAAGGATGATAGGACTGTCAATGTACCGTTTGGATATCAATTTTCGGGAAAGCGCAGTAGTGGGAATTGTTGGCGCTGGCGGAATCGGAGCACACCTCCTCACTTCAGTCCAGCGTTATGAATACGCTACTACTGCAACCGTTCTGATTTCAATCATTGCGATTGTTATCACGTTAGAATACACCTCTGGCTACCTCAGGAAGTGGGTGCAATAATGCCAACCATCAAAACAAATGAGGGCCCTGCCTGGCGCAAGCGTACGCCTTTAAAGCAATGGCTAGTTTGGGCAGGATGGCTCATTGGGCTATGCATCGCTGTCTATGCGTGGCAGTTGATTTCTGAAAAGACTATATGGATGTTCGTATTTGACGCCCCAAGTCAAATGGCAGACATTGGCAAACGAATGGCGCCACCTGATTGGAGCTATATGTCAAAGCTTTGGCGTCCTGTTTGGGACACGCTGAATATCGCCACCATTGGCACTGCTATCGCGATGGTTCTGGCAGTACCCGTCGCATTTCTAGCCGCTCACAACACCACACCGCACAAATCTGTTCGAGCTGCCATGCTGTTCATCATTGTGGCGTCTAGGTCTGTAAATTCTTTGATTTGGGCGCTTCTTTTGGTGGTAATTGTTGGGCCAGGCGTACTTGCCGGAACAATTGCAATTGGAATACGATCAATCGGCGGTTGTGCAAAGCTTATTTATGAGTCAATTGAAGAGATTGACCAAAAGCAAGTAGAGGCCATTAAGGCAACTGGCGGCTCTCGGGCGCAACAAATGATCTACGGCATCGTACCACAAATATTACCCACAATCGCTGGAGTTGGCGTATTTCGGTGGGACATCAATGTTCGTGGATCTACCATCTTGGGTATTGTTGGCGCAGGCGGTATTGGCATTCAGCTTAACGCTTCAATCAACGTGCTTGCCTGGACACAAGTCTCGACGATCCTGATCGTTATCTTGGGCACGGTTTTCGTGTCAGAATATATCTCAGCCAAAGTGCGTGGGGCTATTATCTAGAATGCCAAAGCGCGATGCTATTTGGACGATACAGCAATACGAATCCGTGCGCTCTCTTCTCCCGATGGGCGATATGCCTTCTCAATCAACACGCGCTGAAAACCTCAGTGCGATTTCAGGTCAATTTGACGTTTTCCTCCTAGATGCCTTCGGGGTTTTGAATGTAGGTGAAACTGCCATCAATGGTGCTGTTAAACGAGTTGAACTCCTTAAAAATATGGGCAAGAAAGTACTTGTTCTGACGAATGGCGCAAGATTACCGGCTGAAAGCGCACTAAACAAATTTCTCGAGCTTGGTTTTCATTTCGAGCTTTCGGACATTATATCAAGTCGTGATGCTCTAGTAGCCGCACTCCCACCATTACCAGATGATGGATTTTGGGGCGTAATGAGTTCTCAGAACTCACAAATTGAAACTCTTGGTGTACCGTGTCGCCGTTTGGAAGATGACAAATTAACTTATAACAGAGCCTCAGGATTCATTCTACTATCTGCATCAGAGTGGAATGAATCGAGGCAGTTGCTTTTGCGAGAGTGTCTATTGAAGGCTCCGCGCCCAATTCTCGTTGGTAACCCCGATATAATCGCTCCACGGGGAAGCCATTTCAGTTTAGAGCCAGGACATTATGCGTATGAACTTGGCCGTGACTTGAAACTTGAGTTGCAGCTCTTCGGCAAACCTTTTGCAAACATCTACGATCTCGCTTTCAAACGTCTTCCTAATGTCAACTTTTCCCGAGTTGCAATGGTAGGCGACAGTCTGCACACAGATATTTTAGGCGGTGCAGCATATGGAGTTAAAACCGTCCTGGTAACTGAACATGGGCTCTTTTCTGGCTTTGACTGCAGACCCTTTATCATGAAAACTAAAATTTTCCCTGACTTTATCATACCAACAATTTAGGTAAGCCATCTTGACCCCATCAATTCGACCAAGCAGAAATCAAACAAAATCCCAGAATGCACGTATTGTTTTTGACCTTGACGGTACACTTATTGATAGCGCTCCTGACATACAAGGCATTGCAAACGCGGGTCTTACGAAAATTGGTTTCGCGCCAATTACGCTAGAGGAGACACATGAATTCATTGGCGCTGGTATTCAGAATTTTATTGAACAAATGCGCGCTGCAAGGGGGGTTCCAGACAGGTATCAGGAACCACTCCTCAAGGATTTAACAGCGCGTTATGAAACTGCCGTTGAGTTAACTGTGATGTATCCAGGTGTTCCAGAAGCCCTGGCCAATTTAGCTCAGTCACATCAGCTAGGAATATGCACCAATAAACTTTACAAGCCATGCATCTCTGTTTTGAAACATCTAAAAATTGACCAATTCTTTAAAACCGTATGGGGCGGTGATAACGCACTGGCCCGAAAGCCCGACCCCGCCCCACTTCAAGGTGCCTTTGCTGATCTTGGTACCGGCACATGCATCTTCGTAGGCGACAGCGAAATTGATGCGGAAACGGCGCAGCGCGCTGAAGTGCCTTTCATCCTATTCACACAAGGTTACCGGAACAAGCCAGTCGAAGAAATTCCCCACAATGTAGCGCTTGATAAATTTGCTGACCTAAATAAAGAGATAGAGGCCTTGCTAGAAAAACTATAAAAACCCTGTTTTTTTGAAAAAATTTGGAATTAAACTTTCACAACACGCATTATCCTATCTACTGTGTCACATGTGAAACTATTCCATTGCAAAGTTTGAAAAAACCGTCGTGAGGTTTGGGAAGGTTAACAATTTCTTGATGAGGTACATCCATGTACATGCCACGCAAAACTCGTGAGGTCATCGCGTGACATACGACAATTGTTGTTCCAGAGAACTTCACATCGTTGTACCAATCACAGACGCGAGAGCTCAAATCGGCATATGACTCACCAAACGGTGGACGAGCGTTCCAACAGTCAGTTAATCGTTTTTCCCAAAATTCTGGATATTTTTGCGCAACCTCAGCTTCAGTGAACCCCTCACAATCCCCAAAGCTTGCCTCCATCAATCGATCATCATAAGAAATCACATCCGAGGGCAAGCCGAGTTCATCTAACATGATTAAGGCTGTTTCTTTTACGCGACCAAGAGGGCTGGCATAAACGGTAAATGGCGACGGCAAGGAGGGATTTTTCTGAAGAATACGCGCGTTTTCCCGCGCTTGGGTTTTCCCTCTAGAAGTCAATGGTGAATTCATATGCCCTTGATAACGGCCTTCGATATTCCATTCAGTCTCACCATGACGAAATAAGCAGATAGTTGTGGGAGTCATGTAATCCTCCAAGGATTTATTCACTCTAACTTTTACAAAGGTTGAACTGGTCAGCCAAGCATGATGCGGTTCTAATTCTGGACTTTATCTTTGCAGGTAAACTTGAGGCAATATCATTCTAAATTCGAATTATGTTGTCAGTCTAACACGGTTGAGTTCCACATAATTGTTAATTTTTGTTACTTGCTCGGCACTTAATAACAATCCTCGTCGTGTCCGACGCCAAACGAAATCTTCAGCGGAAGACACCCATTCACGCTTAATGCACCAGTTAAGTTCAACTGCATAAACACCTGCGCCAAAATCTTCTCCAAGATCATCTAAGGACCGAGCCTCACCCAAAATAACCCATGTGTCAGTGCCGTAAGCACGTGCAAGCCTCCAAGCAACGCCATCTGGCAGAAAATGATATTTTTCCTCGATATCGCTTAAGAGCTGTCCAAATCCATCGACAGGGAAATCGCCACCCGGAAGGGGGACACCGGCCGTCCAATTACCAGACATGTTTGAAAAGAACGGGGTCAGAGCTTTCATCACAGATTCTGCCAATTTTCTGTAGGTTGTTATCTTGCCACCAAAAATATTTACAAGTGGAATATCGTTTTCATCGTCTAGCCGTAAAAAGTAGTCCCTCGTCGCATTGCTTGCGTTGATTGCACCGTCGTTATAAAGAGGTCGAACACCTGAAAAGCTAGCAACAATATCAGTGCGTTGAACTGCCGTTCTGAAATAACTAGAAGCGAACGCTAGAAGATAATCTTTTTCCTCTTCCGAACAAAAAGGCTGCTGTGAAAGGTCAGAATGATCAACGTCTGTTGTGCCTATCAACGTAAAGTCAGTTTCATATGGGATGGTAAATATAACCCTTCCATCCTCACCCTGGAATAGATAACTTTTTTCATGGTCATATAGTTTGCGGGTAACAATATGACTGCCTCTAACAAGCCTCAACTCACCGCTTGACCTTTGTTTAACCTTGTTTTTTATAATGTCTTCAACCCAAGGCCCCGCCGCGTTGATAAGACATTTTGCAAGAAAAGTAGAACTTTCACCGGTTTCAGTATTCTTTGTTAAAATACGCCAACAACGATCCTGGCGTTCTGCGCAAACCACTTCGGTTCGTGGTAATATGTGAGCGCCCCTTCGTTTTGCATCACGTGCATTTAGGATAACCAATCTTGAATCCTCAACCCAGCAATCTGAGTACTCGAATGCTCTCAGAAAACTGTCCTTGAGCGGATTACCAGTTTTATCGTTCTTGAGATCAATTACCTTTGTAGGTGGCAATATCTTTCTGGCGCCCATGTAATCGTATAAGAACAATCCAAATCTTATTAACCAAGCGGGCCGCCTCCCCTTCATCCAGGGGAACAATAAAGCCAAAAAATGTGACAGAGGCGTGTTTATCTCAAAACGCATTTTGCGGCTGTAAGGAAGAACAAATCGAAGCGGCCAACTGATGTGAGGCATCGCCTTTAACAGCACTTCTCTCTCAATCAAAGCCTCACGAACCAGGCGAAATTCAAAATGCTCAAGATACCTCAACCCCCCATGGAAAAGTTTAGTTGAAGAAGAAGATGTAGCCGACGCGATATCATTCATCTCAGCCAGAGCTACAGACAAGCCTCTTCCCGCGGCGTCTCGAGCAACGCCGCAGCCGTTAACGCCACCTCCGATGATGAAGATGTCGTATAACTTTTTCTCACCTCCCGCGGTATCTATCAAACTGGCCATACAGAGACCCTTCCGTCGCCAATCTCTAGCGTGATTAATTACAAACAAAGCAATGTTTAAAAAGATTTTTCTATAAGTTTTACATGTTAAAATTTGAAAAGATCAAGGGTTCTCTTTCATCCGAATTTTCCTTGCATTACTTGTGCTTTTTAGGCCAACCTTATCGTGCTTCCGGTGAAACGCCTCTTTATTTACGAGATGGTTTTCTAATTTTGGAGACATAAATTTGAAAATCAAAAGGAAACACCTTTTAGCAATTGATCAGGGCACGACCTCAACCCGTGCAATCGTCTTTGACCACAGACTCCAGCCTTTGTCCTTAGCACAGAAGGAGCTTCACCAGCATTTTCCTAAGTCGGGATGGGTAGAACATGACCCTGAAGATATATGGTCCTCAGCAACGGCAATGTGCCGACTAGCACTTGAACGAGCAGATATAAGCTTAAGCGATATCGCTGGGATTGGCATAACCAATCAACGCGAGACAACCATTGTTTGGGACAGACACACTGGACGCGCGATACATAACGCTATTGTTTGGCAAGACCGCAGAACTGCTGACCACTGCAGAGTGCTCCGAGAGGCTGGATATGAACCTGAAATCACAGGCAAGACAGGTCTGCTTCTTGACCCATATTTTTCCGCGTCAAAATTACACTGGATTCTGGAGAACGTTAACGGCGCTCTTGCTCGAGCAAAAGCTGGCGACCTGTTATTTGGAACTGTCGATAGCTTTATAATATGGAAACTTACTGAAGGAGCGTCGCACGTAACAGATGCAACAAATGCCGCACGAACCATGCTTTACAACATTTCTGAAGGTTGTTGGGATGATGAATTGCTTGGCCTATTTGGAATTCCCAAAAAGATGCTGCCAAAAGTAAAAGACAGCTCAGGTGACTTTGGTGTAGCTCACGCAGATTTTTTCAGAGAAGCCAGAATTCCAATCCTTGGCGTTGCGGGGGATCAACAGGCTGCTACCGTTGGGCAGGCTTGCTTCGAACCTGGAATGGTTAAATCAACCTATGGAACCGGTTGTTTTGCACTAATGAATACAGGTAGCAAACCAGTTTTCTCAAATAATAAACTCCTGACTACTATTGCTTATCAGATTAGTGGGAAGCCAATTTATGCTTTGGAAGGTTCAATTTTTATAGCAGGAGCAGTGGTGCAGTGGTTGCGTGACGGCCTTAAAATTATCAGTCACGCATCTGAAATAAAACCATTGGCGGAGTCAGCTGATGTGTTGCAAAAAGTTTATTTTGTTCCAGCTTTCACCGGGTTGGGCGCGCCGTATTGGAATGCAGATTGTCGGGGTGCAATCTTTGGAATTTCCCACAATACTGGCCCTGCCGAGATTGCAAAAGCAGCCCTTGAAAGCGTGGCTTTTCAGACCCGTGACCTAATTGAGGCAATGCAGCAGGATTGGGGTAATACAGGACAGTCTATCCTGAGAATTGATGGCGGTATGGCTGTAAATGATTGGGCAATGCAAACTCTGGCTAATCAACTTTCCGCGCCGATTGATCGACCGACTGTCACCGAGACAACGGCTGCTGGGGCTGCTTACCTTGCTGGACTTGCCGCTGGTTTATGCCCAAAACCAGAAGACTTTGCTAAGCAATGGTCCCTTGAAAAGCGTTTTGAACCAAAAATTTCAAGCGTCCAAGCAGATGACCTCTATGCGGGTTGGCGACGTTCCGTAGAGAAACTACTTCACAACCCAAAAGTCTATTGAAGTTAGATCATCAAATTGCAAAGCTATTACTGTAATTTTATGGGTAAAAAATTTTGCTAATCATTGAATTTCTTCTCAACATTGCAGGTGCGACTGTCCTTTTACTGTTTGCCGTCAAGATGGTGCAAAGAGGTGTGGAACAGGCCTATGGACCATCATTCCGGCAAATCATGAGGCGCTCCCAGGCAAAGGTAAGCGCGACAGTTTTTGGTGCCCTACTTGCTGCAATTATGCAATCTTCTTTGGCAGTTGCAATAATGGTGTCTGGGCTTTTCGGCTCCTCAATGATCTCCTTTGAGCTAGGACTGGCGGCTATTCTTGGGGCTGATCTTGGCTCCGCACTAGTAATACTATTTCTTAGCCTCGACATTCGCTGGCTAGCACCACTCATGCTTTTAGTGGGTGGCCTCCTGTTCCTTAAATCTGAAAAACCAACTTTAAAGCAGGTAGGCCGGGTCATAATGGGTGTGGCTTTAATACTTATTGCCCTAGATCTCATCCGCACCAACGTTTCACCACTACGCGACAGCAGCTTTCTTCCAGATTTTGTTTTAATCCTTGAGCGTGATTTCTTAGCTACTTTTCTAATTGGTGCACTTCTGGCTTTTCTTCTGCACTCTTCCGTTGCTGCCGTATTGATGTTTGTAGCACTTGTTACTAGCGAGACTCTAACGCTGATGGTAGGTGTCTCATTGGTATTGGGGGCAAATTTAGGCTCGTCTCTTTTGCCGATTTGGATGACCCGCACAATGCCCCCCACGGCACGTCAACTTCCCCTAATGAACCTACTCATCCGGGGCGGCGCTGCACTCAGCATAGTAGTGATAGTTAACCGCACATCGTTGATTGAGCTTTTGCCAGAGGTCCATACGGGGCAGCAGATTATCCTCACACACATCATTTTTAACACAATGTTACTTGTAGCTATTCCTTTTAGCAGATTGGCAGGCAGATTAGCGGAACGGTTATTACCGGCAAATAAATCGTCAAATGAGGATATACCGGCCCATTATTGTTCTGTGCTTGACAAAGAAGCTTTGCGCTCCCCTCCACTAGCAATGGCATGTATCCAGCGTGAAATTCTTCACATGCTCCTGATTGCGCAAGAAATGATGCAACCAATAATGCAACTTTTTGAGGAGTACGATAAGAAACAAAGTAAAAAGATCCTCGAAAACAACAAACGGCTCAATGATGCTTTTGATGGCATTCGCGAGTATTCTAGTGATCTCTCGAAGGAAATTACGTCAAGGGGCCGAAGCCGCCAGCTGCGGAATTTAATTGAATTCGCGATTGCGATTGAAGCCGCTGGAAATATCGTTGCCAAAAACCTTTTGCCATTGGCCCTAGACCGCCAGAAAGAAGGCATTCATTTTTCTGCTGAGGGTCTTGCCGAACTGGAAAGCATGCATAACCGGATTATTGCTAACATTTCACTTGCAAGCAACGTGCTGATCTCTCGTGACGTAGACATTGCACGCCAGTTAGCAGAGGAAAAATCCGAACTCTCTCGTTACCAGCGCAAAAGCCGTAAAAAACATCTA
>JAFMEA010000002.1 GCA_017856985.1 Planktomarina sp. | reverse complement strand
TTAGGCAAAGAGTCCTACGACGTGGCGATACAAGTTAAAGATTCTGGTAACAAGACATTCTCCAAGACACTTAAAATTGCAATAACAAATGCTAATGACGCGCCAACTGTGTCTAACGCAATTTCTGACCAGGCCGTCGTCGAAGATGGCAGCTTTAATTTCCAGTTCAATGAGAATGTGTTTGCAGATGTTGATAGCATCGCGGCGCTTACTTATGCGGCAACTTTGTCAGATAATACGGTCTTGCCACAGTGGCTAACATTTAATGCTGCAACTCGCACTTTTAGTGGCACGCCTACTAACAGTGATGTGGGGTCAATAGCGGTTAAGTTGACGGCTACTGATTCAGGGGGGGCACTAGTTTCTGATACCTTTAATATTGTGGTATCTAACGTCAACGATGCGCCCACAGTGGCCAATGCAATACCAGACCAAACTATCTCTAACGGTAGTGCCATGTATTTTAAATTTGACGCCACGACCTTTTCGGATGTCGATGTATCTGACACCCTGTCATATGTGGCAAGTTTATCAGACGGTACTGCGCTGCCCAGTTGGTTAACTTTTGACGCTGCAGCTAGGACGTTCACTGGGACCCCAACAAATAGTGATATTGGATCATTAGCGATTAAAGTGACGGCGACTGATACGGGTAGTGTCACGGTTTTTGATACCTTTAATATTACAGTAACATTAACAAATGCAGCCCCAACCGTTACTTCGACAGTTGTTACCACATCAATAGAAGACACAGCGTATACCTACACTTTTGCAGCGACTGACACAGATGCTGGCGATACACTGACGTATGCGGCGGTAACTCTACCATCTTGGCTTAATTTTAATGTAAGTACGGGTATCCTATCAGGCACTCCAACGAGTTCACAGGTTGGGACCCATCAGGTTGTCCTGAGTGCTACAGACGCCCTTGGCAGTATTGTAAGTCAAAACTTCAACATTACGGTTAAATCTCCACTGACACCGATAACCGGAACTAATGCTACATTTACACCGGTGCTTTTCGCGCCTTACGAATTAGGGGCAGTAATTGGCTCAGTGGCGCTTGATAGTAGTGTAGCGGGCACACTGTCGAGTGTTGAAGATAGAGTTGCTAGCAAGACTGTATTTGAACTTTCTGGAAACCAATTAAAACTTGGAGACACTTATTATTTTGATCCAGAAACTAAGACATTTGCAAATCCTGATCTAACCTATTTTACCTATGAAGGTCAAAATTGGACCTTAGACCTTTTTAACAATGATGACACAGATAATGGTTACTATTCGAATACTGGGGGTCCTATTGCCGACGCTTCCATACTAATAAGTGACGACCTGTTTGCGGGCGTAACAATTGTTAATGCGCCATATAATATTGGCGGTCAGCCTACTCAAGCAGCAGCTAAATCTAGTACAAATTATATTGATGCGATTTTGCCCGATACTCCGGTGATTTGGAAAACTAGCTTAGCGAATGTTGCAGACCAAACAGCTGCCGGTGAGACAATTATAACTTACAGCTTTCCAGGCTCCACGGCTAATTTTGCAGATAACTATGGGGATGAAGTTACCGACGGCTTTAAGCCATTCACTGATACACACATCGCTGCGACGAGGCTTGTTCTGCAAGAATACAGTAATATTGCCAATATCAAATTTGTTGAAATAGCTGAAATAGGCAGTAGCGTTGGCACCCTTAGGTTTACTTTCACTGATCATGATAAAGCCAACCCCGATACTGGTGGCCTTTCTTGGGGTTGGGCGATGGGTCCATATAACCAACCAAACGGAGGAGATATTTGGGTTGATTCTGAGCACAGCACAGCAGATGCCATGTGGGGTCAGGGAACTTCATACAACTTTGCGAGCTTGATCCACGAAATAGGTCACTCATTAGGCTTGGACCATCCGTTTTCTGGTGTTGATACTTTGGCTACAAATGAAGATTTTGTTAATTATACTACGATGTCGTACACCCAACCAAGTGATTATGCGGCTTGGATTGGCTACGGTTCAGAGGCCCAGTATATGATTTCAACATCTCCCATGGTTTATGATATTGCGGCGATCCAACATCTCTACGGAGCAGCTAAATATAATAATGGCAATACAATTTACAAATATGATCCTGCCAAACCAGTGTCGGAAGCTATTTGGGATTCTGGAGGTACTGATATTTTGGATTTCAGTGATTTTACACTGAGTTGTTCTGTAAATCTTGCACCGGGTGGGTATTCAACGATTGCATTCACTGGATGGACTATGACTGATAATCTAGGAATAGCTTATGGTGCTACTATTGAAAACGCGATTGGCGGTGGTGGTGCAGATACCATTGTTGGAAATAGTGCGGCGAACACACTGTATGGTGGTTCTGGTGTGGGCATAAAAGATACCCTAACGGGAAATGATGGCGCTGATATTTTTGTCTGTAGCTTGTCAGACGCCACAACTAATTTGGCGCTTGCTGATATTGTATCTGATTTTACAAATGGAACCGATTTTATTGGCTTAGAAGATCGCACTTTCTCTGACCTGAGCATTTCAAATAGCTCTGGTGACACAAAAATTGTAGATACAAGCAGCAACAAAGTTCTCTTCGTCTTAAGCAGTGTCGATCACACTTTGATTGAGAGTAGTGATTTTGTTGTAACTGACTTTGTTTAAATTTGAATGAAGGTTCTTAGCCTGTCAGCTGTATATAAACATTAGTTAGTTGCGATTAAGTTAAAATAAACTGATATTTAATAACAGTAAGTTAAAAAAAAGTTAATCAAAAATTATTATAATAAATATTAAGAAATAGAAGTCTTAAGTTGTGTTTACTTGTCTTAAATATTTTGCTCTTAACTTTGGTAATTATTCTTTCCGCTATATCTAATATTTACCGTACTCCCGTCGTTTAGATTACTGTAGGGTTGTTATAATAATTTACGTTCATGACCTGGCTCATATCTGCTTGTGGGCTTCGTAAATGGCATGGATTTTGCTCTAAACTGTTTTGAGAACTCTCGTATCAACGATTGGTGATTACGAAATGCGCAAAAACAAAGTGGCACTCAGCCTATCCCCACTGGGCTTATTGACACTCGCTGCCTGCGGCGGCGGTGGTGGAAACGCAGGCGTGGCATCTTCTGACGGTAGCAGTGGGAGTGGTATCACGGTTAATGGTAAAGTACAGAAGGGCCCTCTCAGTGATGCGTTTGTATTTTTAGACTACAATGCTAACGAACTATATGATGATGGCACTGGCGCTAACGCGATGGAACCCTCAGTCAGATCAGATGCAAATGGTGATTTTAGTTTAATAGCTACACAAGAAAACTTTTCTATTATCGCCACTACTGACCAAACCACCGTCGACACCTCATCTGGAGTTGTTCTTGATGGCGTTACCTTAAAAGCACCCTTGGCCTCTTCTATGCTAACCCCGGCCACAACCTTAATGGAAGAAGGAAATTTAACTGCTTCACAGGTAGTTCAGGTTTTAGGATTGCCTGACACAATCGATCCGTTGACGTTTGATGCCTTTGCGGACGGTGTTGATACAAATCAGGCTCTCGCCGTAGAGAAAGCTAGTCATCAAATAATGACTGTTATAAACGCTTTTGCGGCGGCCGCGGAGGGCGCAGGCGCGAGCCAGGCAGATTCTTTTGAAGTTGCATTAAATTCAGTCGTTCAGGTCATGAAATTAAGAGTTGATTCAAATCTGACTATCAACCTCACTGATACTGAAGATTTAGCTGATATTAAAACACAGGTGACAACGGGTGTTGCGTCTGTGGCTAATGTTAACGCAATTGCCTTTGGTGCGATGGCCGACGACACTACGACTGCAATTATGAATGTTAATGTGAAGATTAATGCAGTGACTGATATTGGTACCGTGGTTGCAAAAAATATATTTTCAACTGCACAAGTACTTAATGTTCAAGTAAAAAATGGCGTAGCGGCGGAAGTTACAGCAGTAGGAACTGGTACAATTAGCTTCATAGAGGCTTCAGAAGTTGAGGCCGCAGCTACCAATTTAGCTCCGACAGATATTACAATTACACTCCCGTCTTTAGCCATAATTTCAAATCCGGAAATTAGTGAAGACGCAGGCTCACTCTTAGTAGGTACTTTGGGTGCCGTAGATGAGGACCAGGCAGCCGGTGTTGCGCATACTTACGCGATAGTTGGATCCTCGGACACCGATTCAGCGTCATTCAATATTAATGCACTTACTGGTGAATTGTCGTTTAACGCTTTGCCTGATTATGAAACACAGTCCACTTATAAAGTTTCGGTTACCACCACAGACGATGGTGACAAAACATATTCAGAAACGATCACTATATCAGTTTTGGATGTAGACGAAGCAGCTGTTATAAGTGGTACAACCACTGGTGCGATGACTGAGGATGATGCTGGCTCATTAGATGATGCTGGCCTCTTAGTTGTAACTGGGACGCTAACAATTACTGATCCCGATGCTGACGATACTCCGGTTTTTGTTGCTCAGTCGAATAAAGTGGCTGAGACTATAACTGGCGCAACCGGTCTTGGAGAATTTGATTTAACGGTTGGTGGTGCCTGGACGTATAAGGTGGATAACGCAAAGTCAGCCATTCAGGCTCTTGGTATAGGTGAAACAGTAACAGATCAGTTTACTGCCGTCTCAGATGACGGAACTACGCAAGTTGTAACTGTAACTATCACTGGTATTAATGACGCCGCGGTTATTGCTGGTACAATCATCGGGGATGTAACCGAAGATTTAAATTTGTCTGATTCCGGCGAGTTGACTGCTAATGGCGCTTTGACGGTTACTGACGCTGACACTGGTCAGGCAGTTTTTATAGAGCAGTTGAGCACAGTAGGCAGCTTGGGCCTCGGTGTATTTACATTAGCAACGAACGGCTCTTGGACATATAAGGCTGACAATTCACAAATTGCCGTGCAGGCTCTGGGTAACAATGTGACAGCTGTGGACACCTTCACTGCAGTTGCAGCAGGTGGCACTGAACAAACTGTTACAGTCACATTTACTGGCGTGAATGATGCAAATTTGATCAGCGGCGATTTGGCAGGTTCTGTACTTGAAGACTCCGGGACGGTTCTTACTGTTTCTGGCAGCCTCACTGTTACAGATGCAGACGCCGGTGACAGCCCTACTTTTGTGGCTCAGACAAATACAACTGGATCTGGCAATCTTGGTGAATTTACTCTAATGACTGATGGCTCTTGGAGCTATACGGCAGATAACACTCTGGCAGAGGTCCAGGCTCTTAGTGCCGGTGTTAATAAGACGGAAACCTTTAGTGTCGCGACGGTTAACGGCGCCATTGAAAATGTTGAAGTAACTATTTTGGGAGCACTTGAACCCGTAGAGCTCTCGCTTATTGAAGCTACTGTTAATAGCGGTGGATTTGTCATTAACGGTGTGTCAGCTAATGATCAATCGGGTCGCTCTGTAAGTAATGCCGGTGATGTTAACGGTGATGGCTATGATGATCTCATTATTGGTGCTCACAGAGATGACCCATTTGGAAATGATGAATCCGGTGCAAGCTTTGTAGTATTTGGTAAAGAAAATGGTCACGTGGAGCTTTCCGATGTTGAGGTTAATGGGGCGCATGGCCTTGGCTTTGTAATCAATGGTGTTGGGGCTGGTGATTATGCAGGCCAATCGGTAAGCGCCGCCGGCGATGTGAATGGTGATGGCTTTGATGATTTACTTGTGGGGGCACCACTGACTGACCCAAGCGAAGACTGGTCTGGCTCGGCATATTTAGTGTACGGCAAGAACGATAATGTTCCGGTCGCACTTTCTGCGCTTAAGTTAGATGCTAATTTAGGTGGGTTTGTCATTGAGGGACTAGCTGAAAGTAACTTTACTGGCCAGTCGGTCAGTGACGCTGGCGATGTGAACGGTGATGGCTATGATGATATTATTATCAGCGCCCATAAAGCCGGGCCCAATGATCCTGCATCTGGTACGAGTTACGTAGTATACGGTCGGCCCGACGTAGGTGGCAATAAAATTGGTACTGCAATCGACCTAACAGAAATAGAGGCCGATACGGGTGGTTTTGTTATAAATGGCGTGGCCGAAAACGATCAATCTGGTCTTTCTGTTAGTGGTGCTGGGGATGTCAACGGTGACGGCTTTGATGATTTGATTGTGGGTGCCCCATACGATGATCCAAACGGTGACTTGTCTGGCGCTAGTTTTGTAGTGTTTGGATCAGCAATAGGCGTAGCCGTTGAGCTTACAGAGTTGGAGGGAGCTGCTGGTGCGGATCCGTTAGGCTTTGTGATTAACGGTGTCGCTGCTGACGACCAATCTGGTATATCCGTAAGCGGTGCCGGTGACGTTAATGGTGACGGCCTAGATGACCTTATAGTGGGAGCTATGGGTGCTGATCCTAATGGATCGCTTTCTGGTGCCAGTTATGTAGTATTTGGTAAGGCCGATGGAGCAGCAGTTGAATTGTCTGCCGTGGAACTGAACGCTGGTGCGGTCCCAACAGGATTTATTATTAAAGGCATATCGACAGATGATTTTTCAGGTCGCTCGGTTAGTGGCGCTGGTGACGTAAACGGTGATGGCCTGGATGATTTAATTATTGGTGCAATGGGCACTGATGGTAGTAGAGATGTAGATGGTGACGGCGATGATGACCTTACATCTGGATCTGGTTCAAGTTTTGTTGTTTATGGAAAGACAGGGGGTGAGGCGGTTGAACTCTCACTTGTCGCGTCAAGTGTTGGTGGTTTTGTCATCAATGGTGTCGATGCAGACGATCAATCCGGCCGCTCTGTCAGTGGCGCTGGTGACGTAAACGGTGATGGCTTTGCAGATTTGATTGTGGGTGCGCCTTTCGACGATCCAAATGGTAATTCTTATTCAGGCGCAAGTTTTGTTGTTTTTGGAGGTAATTTTACCGAGTCAGTCACAAATGTTGGAACGACTGCCGCAGAGATCATTACCGGAACAACTGGTGACGACATAATTTTTGCCGGCGGTGGTACTGATACGATTACTGGAACAGCTGGAAACGATAGGCTATCTGGCGGAAACGGCGCTGATACTTTTGTGTTCTCAACAGATGATGGAACTAGTCGAATTTTGGACTTTTCCTCAATAGATGGTGATAAAGTACAAGTTACTTCATTTGGGTTTGCTAATTGGGCAGCCCTTCAACCGGGCCTGGTTGCTTCAGGTGGTGGAAATACCAAGCTCACCTTAGATCCAAATACATTTATATTTTTTGATGATATAAAATTTGATGAATTTGTTGCCTCAGATTTTATTTTATGAGGCGCTAATATAGGACCCCATATTATAGATCTTGCAGTATGATTAATAACTACAAACTGACTGAATAATTCCGCTTAATTTAGCTATCCACCGCCCAGAAGATTACTGTTTACAGCGCGAACTGTTGCCCGATCAATGTCGACGTCAACGCTATTACGCACTGCGTTGCTAAAGGCTTGAAAAACTTCTTGCGATAATGCGGCATCAATCCGGCCACCTAAAATTTCTTGTAGGGATTTAACTTCATTACTCATGAAGTTGGCGGGATACTCTGCTCGTGGGATAAGAACAATTAAGCCATCAGGGTCGTCGAGTAAGGTAGCCGTACCCAGTTTTGTATCAAATACTTTTAAAACCAATGCAGGCGGGGTTCCGTCTATAAAATCATCACGGGCAACCCCATCTTCCATTTCTTCGCCAAACCCAAATTTTGAGATCGGTGATTCCAGGGATACATTCCTGACAATAAGTTCTCCCAGTTTTTGTAGTTGGTCTTTCTCAACCTTTGTACCCCACGCTTTAATTACCGCAGGTCTAACGCTTTCGAGGGGCTGTAATTTTGGCTCAAGTACTCCATCAAGTCTAAGCGAAAAGATACTGTTATCATTTAAGTTTTTTAATTCTGGAAAGTCTTTTTCTGACAGTTTGGCTGCAGAGCTTTGAAACTCTTCAAAGTCAGAAATTTCACCAGAGTATCCAACGTGCCAATCAAGTTTTCCCAACTTCATTGCTGTTTCATTACTCACGTCTTCTAGAGTAGCACCACCTGCGAGAAGGTCATCCACTTCCTCCGCTATTGCAGCAATTTCTTCTGTGGCGGCGTCGAGCGCTGCCTCTTTGCGAAGTTCATCTTTAACCATATCAAAAGTTTGGATATTTCCAGCCAAAAGTGCATTTATGCGAAATATTGCTGGCCCTAAATCTGTCTCCAGGGGTCCAACAAGGCCTGGTTCTGTCAATGAAAAGACTGCTGGTCCCGCAATACCTAGGTCGATTTCGGTAACGTCACCAAGGTCGACATCTTGTAATTCAAGGCCCCGCATTTTTACAGCATCTTCAAAGGTGTTGGTGTCTTTTTCTATGTTATCAAATGAAATTTTGGCATCTTCATAGGTGGCATAAACCAAACGCTCAACCAACCTAGTCGGTGGCTGGTTGTATTCGTCTGTCCGTCGCTCAAAAATAGCTTGAAGGTCAGTATCTAGAATTTTTATATCATCAACTATCATATCTGGTGTCAGCCAGATATAACTGATGGACTTTGCGGCAGGTGTGGTAAAGAGAGCTTCGTTTTCCGTATGAAATTTAACCAGGTCTGTCTCTTTTGGCGTAGGTTGGTTATTTTTGAGGTTTGCTGCTGTCAACCGCAGCCACGAGAAGTCCCGAGTTTCGGAAGTAAATGCGACGATCGCTTCACTGTAAGCAGGTGATACCTTTATCCCAGTCAAAACGGCTGTCTGGAGTAATTCTCTGCTACTGTCCTCGCGAAGTGAGGTTTCAAAATCTGCTTCGTTTAAATTATTACGCGTCAAAACCTCAGTGTAGGAGGCGCGGTCAAACTCCCCATCTAGTCCCATAAACGCAGGAATTTCTACAATTTGCGCTAGTACGCGTTCGTTTCCAGCTGACAGTCCTAGATCGGTGGCCAGATTATCTAGTGCCCGAGTATTAATTACCCGACTTAGCGCCTGTTGGTCTATGCCAATGCTTTGAACTTCCTGCATAGTTAATTTTCGTCCAATTTGCTGTTCGAACTGGTTTAACTCTCCCCGCAATGAATTGCTGTATGAACTAATAGAGACTGTTTTTTTACCAACTTTTCCGAGGTTTCTTTGTGTGCCGTTTAAGCCTGCGGCTCCAAAGCCAATCATCCCAAACATTAAAAGACCCACAATTACCCAAACGGCTAACCTGCTTGCACCTGATTTTTTCTTCGTCGTCATTTGGAGAGACCCTCTAATTTTGTTAACAGATCCTTAAGGCACACTTGCAAAAGCAGCAAGTGAGTTACTCACTTACGACTGCCAATCTAGAAAATAATAACTTTATTTCTGTGGTGCTGATATTTGCAAAAGCAATGCGCAGTTGGCGTTTGCCTGTTTCATCCCCCTCTGGAAAAAACATCGTACCGGGAATAGTCAGGATTGCCAAATCATCCACTAATTTCTCACATAACTCATTTGAAGCTAAAGAAAATGGATGCTGGACATAAGCAAAATAAGCGCCAACACCCAGTAACTGCCAGCCCTTATCCGATAGAACCTCAAAGCCATCAATTATCGCCTGCTTGCGCCTCAATATTTCCAGACGTTCACCCTTGAGCCACTCACTTAAATTTTGCATCCCCCACAGCGCAGCTTTTTGTCCTAACTGATTTGGACAAATCGAAACAGTATCCAGAAATTTTTCTACTTCTCCTAACCGTTTCTCACTTGTTACCAAGGCGCCCACTCGGTGCCCGGTGAGGCGATAAGCTTTGGAAAATGAATATAAGTGGACAACAGTTTCATCCCATTCATTTTGCTGAAATAGATTGTGTGGCATGCCAAGTGCACTGTGGAAGTCGCGGTATGTTTCATCAATTATAAGCGCAATTCTGTGTTTTCTTGCTAACTGATAAAACGCCATCACTACATTGGGAGGATATTCTACTCCGCAGGGGTTGTTAGGCGTGACTAGTGCAATTGCTCGCGTGCGCCCTGTAATCAAAGAGGCGGCCAATGCGGGGTCAGGGATCATTTTGCCACTACAGGGTAGGGCTACAGTTGAAACTCCCGCCATATCGAGCCACATTTTATGATTGAAATAGAATGGAGTTGGTAGAATTACTTCATCACCCTCTCCGCAAAGCATTGCGATAGAGGCAGAAAAGGCTTGATTACATCCAGATGTAATTCCAACCTGAGTAGTCTTAATAGTATCTCCGTAAGCTCTACTCCATTGTTTAGCTATCTCTGAGCGTAACTCTGGGAGGCCTAAAACTGGTCCGTATAAATGGGTGGAGTCTTCTTGAATAGCTTTAGCCATATACTCAATTAAAGGTCGCGGTGGTGGAGCTACTGGAGCCGCTTGGCTTACGTTGATCAACGGTAGTTTTGAAAAATCCTTTCCGTCAATCCAACGTCCAACCTCCATTACCGGTGGTGTAAATGTTAATTCAGTTCGGGAACTCATAGTAATTTGATCAGTGCGTGTTTCTTTTTCCCCTTTGACAATTTTACTGGGGTCTTAAAGTCATTAATTCCTAAAATTAGGCCAGCATTGCTAAGAGCAACATCATTTAGTTTGGCTCCATCTTCGGAAATTAAACGTTTAGCTTCCTTGCCCGAGCTAGCTAGACCAGTTTTTATCAGAAGTTGTACAATTGAAATGCCATCTCCAACATCTTTATTGGAGAGCTTAAGCGTTGGGAGCTCCTCTCCAGTACCACCTTTTTCAAAGACATCACGCGATGTGGATTCTGCAGTTTTTGCGGCAGCGTCGCCGTGCAGAAGCTTGGTTGCCTCATTTGCCAGAATTATTTTAGCTTCGTTTATTTCGGACCCTGCGAGTGCACCTAGGCGATCACATTCTTCAATTGGTAGTTCCGTGTAAAGTTTAAGAAAACGTCCAGTATCAGCGTCAGTTGTATTTCTCCAGAATTGCCAAAACTCATATGGCGAGAGCATATCGGGATTTAACCAAATAGCGCCATTAAGCGACTTCCCCATTTTTTTACCATCAGATGTCGTTAAAAGTTGCGAGGTAAGGCCAAAAATTTCATGATCTAACACTCGACGGGTAAGATCTATACCATTCACTATATTTCCCCATTGGTCAGACCCTCCCATTTGAAAAAGACAGCCATAACGGCGGTTCAGTTCTAAAAAATCATATGCTTGCAGGATCATATAATTAAATTCAAGAAAGCTCAGAGATTGTTCCCTGTCTATACGTGATTTTACTGATTCAAAGCTCAACATACGGTTGACTGAAAAGTGACGCCCAATATCGCGAAGAAAATCTAGATAGTTTAGGTTTTCGAGCCATTCAGCATTGTTCAACATTAGGGCCCCAGTAGGTCCTTCATCATAGCTTATGTAATTTTCAAAGACGCGCTTAATTCCGGCGATGTTTTCATTGATTTGCGTATCTGAGAGCAATGGGCGCTCATCTGCACGAAAAGATGGGTCTCCAACCTTGGTGGTTCCTCCACCCATAAGTGTTATTGGTTTATGGCCAGTCTTCTGCAGCCAGCGTAACATCATTATTTGGATTAAACTTCCAACGTGCAAAGATTTTGCTGTAGCATCAAAGCCAATGTATGCTGGCGTCACACCTGAACTCAGAGCTTCATCAAGGCCCTGATAATCAGTGCAATCTGCCAAAAAGCCACGTTTAAGCATTACAGACATGAACTCTGATTTTGGATGATATGTCATTGTTGTCTTGTTCCTTGTGGCGCCTCGCGCCAATGTATAGTCAAAGGTGCTATGCAGGGGAAGGCTATGAATAACAATAAGCCTATTTGGGCGGCGGGTTTAATGTCAGGGACCTCTATTGATGGCGTCGATGTTGCTTGCGTAAAGACTGATGGCGATGAACTCTTTGAGTTAGGGGATAGCACTTACCTAGCTTACTCGGCGGCACAGCAAGAATTATTGCGCAGTGGGTTGGGAAAGTGGCCAGATGAACCTGGCCTTGCGCCAATAGGGGACCTGTTAATTGAGACGCACTGCCTGGCGCTAGAGTGGGTTTCACGATTTGAATTGGTGGGCTTTCACGGTCAAACCTTAGCGCATGATCCAAATGAAGGTCGAACGCATCAAATTGGTGATGGTAATGAATTGGCGCGGCGCGTTGGAAAACCTGTGATTTGGGACTTTCGTAGCAGCGATGTTGCAGCTGGAGGGCAGGGCGCACCACTTGTCCCTATCTATCATCGGGCAATGGTGCGTTTTATAAAAATTTCTAAACCTGTAGTGATTTTGAATTTAGGCGGTGTTGGGAATTTGACTTGGGTTGATCCGGTTAAACCTCCCGAAGATGGTCTGATAGCATTTGATACAGGACCAGCAAATGCACCTCTGAATGATTGCTTAATGGATCGAATTGGCCAAAGTTTTGATAGAGATGGACTAATAGCCTCGGAAGGTAACATAGAAAACGATATCGTTAAAACCTTTTTAAATAATCCTTACTTCTCCAAACGTCCGCCAAAGTCATTAGATCGAGGTAACTTTGCACAATTAAACGACATGGTGTCGAATTTAAATACCGCTGACGCTGCGGCCACCCTTACGGCTATAATTGTCGCCAGTGTCCACCAAGCCTTAAAGCTTTTACCGTCTTTTCCGACGCAAGTTTGGGTAACTGGTGGTGGAAGAAAAAACCTAGAGCTCATGCGCCAGTTAAAGATAAAAGTTCCCGCAGATATTGTAAAAATTGATCAAATTGGGTTTGATGGAGATATGGTTGAAGCCCAAGCCTTCGCCTATTTAGCCGTAAGGTCAATGCGTGGATTGCCAATCACATTTCCTAAAACGACCGGTGTGCCAGCGCCAATGCTGGGTGGTGTTCGAAGTATAAGTTAAGGTCCAGTTTAGGTTGACGGAATGTCGAAGCTTTTATCTGCCAATTCAAAACCTGAAAACTCAAATCCAGGGCTGACTGTACAGCCAACAAGCGTATATTTTCCAGTTGTACTAGCGGCTTGCCATTGATTAGCCTCAACCACCAACTGTGGGTGCTCGCCGGCCAATAAATTTGAACCTAAAACAGTATCAAAGGCGGGTCCCTCGACGCTATCTGCCCTCCGTAAGATTAATGGATCCCCAGAGTAGAAGTGCCAAATTTCGCCAGCATCCACTCTATGCCAAGCAGAAGACTCACCTTCTTTTAACAAAAAATAAATACAAGTACCTGCGGGACGCTTGGGTGTTTTTGCTGCCCAAGTTTGTCTGTACCAACCACCCTCTGGATGTGGCCTGAGCTCTAAGTAGTCGATGATTTCTTCGGCTGTCATTGTTTTAAAATTGAACGGCCGGCATAGACCGCTGTTTCGCCTAAAGCTTCTTCAATTCGGATCAGTTGATTGTATTTTGCTAGTCTGTCAGATCGCGCTAGAGACCCTGTTTTGATCTGGCCACAATTAGTTGCAACTGCAAGATCTGCGATAGTGGTATCCTCTGTTTCACCTGATCTGTGGCTCATCACATTGGTGAAACCTGCACGATGTGCCATATCGACGGCGCGTAAAGTCTCTGTAAGCGATCCAATCTGATTTACCTTAACCAGCATTGAATTAGCTACGCCGCGTTCAATGCCCATAGCCAGGCGTTCAGGATTAGTCACAAACAGGTCATCCCCGACCAATTGGCAGCGATCTCCTAAGGTATCCGTAAGAAGCTTCCACCCGTCCCAGTCATCCTCGTCGCAGCCGTCTTCAATACTAACAATTGGATAATCATCAACCAGTTTTTTTAAATATGTAACATTCTCTGCACTAGATAGGGATATTCCCTCACCCTTCATTTCATATTTACGCTCTTTGTAATACTCTGATGCGGCACAATCTAAGGCTAGATAAATATCTTCGCCAGGCTTGAAGCCAGCTTTTTCAATGGCGCTTGTTATGAAATCTAATGCGGCGCGTGATGATGAAATATTTGGTGCAAACCCCCCCTCATCGCCTATACCGATAGATAAACCGGCGCTAATTAGTTCACCTTTAAGTGTATGAAATATTTCTGAGCCCATTCGTACTGCTTCGCGGATGCTACTTGCCGAAACGGGCATAATCATAAACTCTTGTATATCAATTGGGTTATTTGCGTGTTCCCCTCCATTAAGTATATTCATCATTGGAACCGGCATTACACGAGCAGATGTGCCACCTACGTGGCGGTAAAGTGGTCTTCCGCTGTATTGAGCTGCAGCCTTGGCTACTGCTAAAGAGACACCCAGTATAGCGTTTGCACCAAGGCGAGCCTTGTTAGGTGTACCGTCCATTTCTATCATAGCCTCGTCGATAGCTACTTGCTCATCTGCGTCAAACCCAAGCAATGTGTCTGTGATCTCACCATTAATGTTTTCGACTGCTTTTAATACGCCCAATCCCTTGTACCGAGCGGCATCACCATCACGAAGCTCGACAGCTTCATACGCACCGGTTGAGGCTCCAGATGGCACTGCAGCACGCCCCATCGTTCCATCTTCGAGTGTGACTTCGACCTCAACTGTTGGGTTACCCCTGCTGTCTAGAATCTCTCTGGCATGAATATCTATTATTGTAGTCATTAATAAGGCTCCAAAAACTTGTTAGATGTGACCTAGCAAGACTTAGCAGAGGTTGGAAGTGATTTCCCAAAATCTATGATCTGAGACGTGTTTCCCTCCAAAGCGCATAGAGACCGGAGATTACCACGATAGCGGATCCGAGCAATGTGCTGAATTCTAAGTTTTCATCAAAAAACCATACCCCGATTGCTACCCCGAATACTAAGCGAGAATAGCGAAAGGGAACAACTGCTGAAACTTCGCCCAACCGCATTCCCGTTACAATGCAGTAGTAAGAGCTAACACCAATAGTAATACCCAAAATTATTAGTAAAATTTCCTGCTGCGTTGGTATTAATAATACATTGTCAAAGCTGATTAAAATCAATCCAGCTGGAATCGTTGCACCAAACCCCAAAAGCGCTAATACCAAACTTGGTGTTTTTTTTGGAACCCGACGGGTTGCCAGGTCGCGGGCGGACAGTCCTATCACGCCAAGTAATGCTAAAAATGCTGCCACCTGAAAGTCTGCTGACCATGGTTTTAATATTATTGCGACACCAAGAAGGCCGATTGTGATGGCTGACCACCTTCTGATACCGACCTTCTCTTTCAAAACAACAGCTGCTCCTAATGTTACCAGTAAGGGACTTACTTGGATAATCGCTGAAACAGTTGTAATTGGAACTAATGAAAGAGACAGAACAAAAAATGCTGTTCCGAAAAGCTCTGATAATGTTCTGCCAATAACCCAGGTATTGGCCACTATTTCACTCCGCACCTGAATGCCCTTTGTTTTTAGTAAAATGTAGAAAGCGGATGTGCCACCAATTCCAATCATAACGAGAATTTGACCTGGACTAAGCCTTTGTGCCAGAAACTTTATAATAGAGTCTTCAACAGCAAAGCCGGCCATCGCCAAAACGATCAAGCCAATACCAGTAAGATTTTCACTTTTTTTGTGGTTAGTCATCTTTGGTGCGCTTTATGGGCACACCAAAAAGTTCCAAGCGGTGGTCTTTAAGGTCATAACCCAAACGCTTTGCAATCTTCTCTTGAAGAGCTTCGATCTCAGGATCTATAAATTCTATAACTTTGCCTGTTTGCATGTCTATTAAATGATCGTGGTGATCTCTGTCCGCATCTTCGTATCGAGCTCGACCGTCACCAAATTCTAATTTCTCTAAAATACCACTTTCTTCAAAAAGCTTTACCGCTCGGTATACTGTCGCAATGGATATTTTTGGATCTAACTTTGAGGCACGTGCATAAAGTTCCTCCACGTCTGGATGATCGTGAGAAGTATCTAAAACTTGGGCCACTATTCGACGTTGCTCCGTCATCCTAAGACCGTTTTGTTCACACCTTTTAATAATATTCTTGTTCATAATTAAACTCGTCTTATTTGACTGATCTTTTCCAGTCGGATGTTATATCTTTTCAACTAAATTAGTTGGTTTTTTTTGTTAGGTAGGCTTTCTCTAGGACCATTGTGACCAAAAATTCAATATAGTGAAAGAAAAGTTTTTTGTTTGAGTTCGAAGTTATCCCAACCATTTCCTGGGACTATTAGGATAGTTCAATATATACAGTAAATAACAAAATTATTTAGAAATATAAAATTAGGTACCACAAAAGGTTGCGGTAACCTCTTCATTTATTTCTGGTGGCATTCCTAACCTTGGATTTTGAGGATTTTCAAACGGGGCGTTTAAGGCATGGTTTAAGGAATAAAATAATTCCATGTCCCCTGTGATTGCTTTGCTTATCATCTCCTCTATCAAGTGGTTCCGTGGAATTATTGCGGGGTTAACTTGGCAGAGTTCTTTCGTTTTTGCTTCCTTGGACCAGTTTTCATACCATTGTTTAAAGTCAGGATGATCACCAATATGCTCGTCTACTTTTCCTTCTCCGAGGGCCCGAAAAGTTTGTGTATAATCTGCTCTCTGTTCAGCCATCATTTTCAATAATGACTGTATCATTTTGCTACTTTCTTTACAGGCACTATACCCAATTTTTTGTGAGTAAGCCTTTTCATAGGCCTTTTCAAAAGTATCTGAAAACCCGTGGATGATTTCTGTGTAATGTTCTATCGCAGCTTCGCGTTCAGCAGCTAATGGTAACAAAGCAGTTGCAAGCTGAGCTAGGTTCCATGCTGCCATCTTTGCTTGATTGTTGTACGCATAACGTCCCTGTCTATCTATTGAACTAAATACCTTTGTTGGAACAAATTGATCCATAAAAGCGCATGGGCCGTAATCTATCGTAATGCCCGCGACGTGACTATTGTCAGTATTCATTACGCCGTGGATGAACCCTACTGCCATCCAACTGGCAACTAAGCTTGCATGCTTCTGTACGGCTTTTTGTAGTAAATCTTCAACGGTCACAGATCCAGGGAAGTGGCGTTTAAGAGTGTACTCAAAAAGTGATTGAAGAGCCTGTAGATCATTTCGAGATGCAAAGTACTGAAAAGTGCCTACGCGAATATGGCTACTCGCTGTCCTGCAAATTACCGCACCGGGCAGGGGTCCTTGCTCACGAAATATCTTTTCACCTGTTGCTGCTGCGGCAAGTGCTCTTGTAGTTGGGATGCCAAGCGAATGCATGGCCTCAGAAACTAAGTATTCGCGCAATACGGGCCCATACCAAGCGCGTCCATCCCCAGAACGCGACCAGGGGGTCCTGCCAGCACCTTTGAGCTGCAAGTCAACATGTCCAAAATCTCCAGTAACCTCACCTAAAAGAATGGCGCGCCCGTCTCCTAATTGGGGGTTCCAATGTCCAAACTGATGACCTGCATAGGCCTGTGAAATGGGGTTGGCGCCATCAGGTAGCTTATTTCCTGACATATATTCAAACCAATTACTATCAAATGAGATACCTAATTCATCAGCTAAATTTTTGTTTAAAGCTAAACCAGATGGTGAGGCAACAGGAGTTGGCATCTGTTGTGCGTACATTTGATTAGGTAGCTGCGCATAAGTATTGTCCCAATCAGTAATCATTGTATTAACTCTCTATGCTGATGTGCTCTAAAATTTCTGTTTTTATATTTATTATGAGCATTTACCGTTGGGGGCCGCTATAAAACATTTTATTACACGATCTATGCGTAACATTTATCCTCAAAAGGAACAGTCCAAATCTAAAACACCGCAGTAACTTTTTTCATGACCACGGTAAGCCTACGCTTTTTAACCATTCATTAAATTTTCTTTAAAGTTTTGATATACGGGTCGTGAGTAATCTGAAGTAACCTTCTGAATTTATATCGTTTAAGAATAGAGCATTTGCTGGCCGGTCAGTTACACCCCACCAATCTGCTACAGTCATACCGCGGGTTAATTCTGATTGAGTTTCAATTTCCACGTTGATGCGTCGGCCTGAGAAAAGCCCAGGGTCGATTAAATATGCAATTACGCAGGGATCATGCAGTGGGGCGCCTTGCGTTCCATATTTCTCAACATCAAAACGTTCAAAAAAACTTGTCCACCCTGCAACCACATCGCAGATTGCGTTATTTTGTGCCTTTAGTTCTGAAACCCATGTCTGATTAGTAAGTGCTTTATGGGTTACATCTAGAGGAGCTACGACTAAATCAATACCTGACTTAAAAACTATTTCTGCCGCTTCAGGATCAACAAATATGTTGAATTCTGCTGCTGGTGTTATGTTGCCAACTTCAAAGTATGCGCCACCCATCAATACTATTTGTTTAACATTATCAATAATATCAGGAGCTTTTTGTAGTGCTGTTCCAATATTAGTAAGTGGGCCTAGGGGGCAGATGGTTATTGAATTCTTTGGTGCTTCGCGCAATGTTTTGATAATGAAGTCCACGGCGTGGGTAGCCTCTAACTCTATTTTAGGGTCGGGTAATGTGGCTCCATCTAGGCCAGTGTTTCCGTGAACATGTTCGGCGGTGATTAGTCTGCGACCCATGGGCCGATCACAGCCAGCGAATATTGGTATTTCATGTTTACCTGCTAATTCACAAATTTGCCTGGTGTTAAAACTTGTTTTGGATAGCGGTACGTTTCCGGCAACACATGTCAGTCCGAGAACATTTATTTCAGGCGATGCAAGAGCCAGAAGGATAGCAACGGCATCGTCTTGGCCCGGATCTGTATCAATTATTATATTTTTTTTCATAAGTTAAGTAATTCTGAATTTCATTCTGTTCTTAGTATCAATCTGTGCCACGATATGGCTGTACATACTGAAGGGCCATATCCCAAGGGAAGAAGATCCAGGTATCTTGGCTAACCTCAGTTATAAAGGTGTCTACCATTATTCGGCCATGCGGTTTAGCGTAAACAGTTGCGTAGTGAGCTTTTGGGTAATGTGCACGGACTAACTCAAGAGTTTTCCCGCTGTCAACGAGGTCGTCAATTACTAAAATACCACTGCCATCACCCATTAGTTCCTTATCTGGTGCCTTAAGAATAATTGCTTCTGAACGGTCTTGTTGTTGGTAACTTTTGACACTTATTGTGTCGACATTGCGTACGTCCAATTCCCGGGCAACGATCATAGCAGGAGCCATTCCACCGCGTGTTATAGCTACGATCGCTCGCCAGGCACCATTATTAGGTCCATGGCCATCGAGACGCCAAGCTAGTGCACGGGAGTCGCGATGAATTTGGTCCCAACTTATGTGAAACCCTTTTTCGTGTGGGAGGCGATCTGACATTTTTTATCCTATTCTAAACCTTTAGCTTGGTTTATCTGCATCATCCAGACTTGGCATGCCAATAGCATGATAACCTGCATCTACATGTAATATTTCACCAGTAACACCAGACCCAAGATCAGATAACAAATAAAGAGCGGACTTTCCTACTTCCTCCTGACTTACAGTGCGACGTAGTGGACTAGTTTTTTCATTCCATTTCATAATTTCTCTAAAATCGCCAATTCCAGAGGCTGCTAAAGTCTTTATGGTCCCCGCGCTTATAGCGTTTACACGGGTACCGCTCCGACCAAGATCTTCTGCTAGGTAACGAACAGAAGCCTCAAGCGCAGCTTTTGCAACGCCCATTACGTTATAGTTAGGCATCACCTTTTCAGCCCCGTAATAGGTGAGGGTTAGGCAGGAGGAATTAGTTGACAAAATATCTTTTGCTGCTTGTAGAATGGCGGTGAAAGAATATGCCGATATGTCGAGTGTTTGTAGAAAGTTTTCCCGTGAAGTGTTGATGTATTTGCCACGTAATTCAGACTTATCAGAATAACCAATAGCATGGACTAAAAAATCTATTTTACCCCACAAACGTTCAGCTTGAGTCATTAATTCTGAAATAGAATTTGGATCGCCGACATCGCATTCACGCACTATCGGCGCTTTAATTTTCGCCGCTAAAGGCTCAACGCGCTTTTTCATTGCTTCGCCAACATAGGTAACGCCTATTTCTGCACCTTCAGAATACAAAGCCTGAGCAATACCCCAAGCTATTGATTTATCATTGGCTAAACCCATTATTAGGCCCTTTTTACCGGTCATCAGTCCCATTGGACTTTCCCCTATCGAAAATTAGATTATGTTGGGTTTAAGCGAACTCTTATAACTCATCAACCCAGAGGCAAAATTTGAGATGGAAAAAAGAAATGGAATATTTGAGGGGGATGACCCTTTTTTGATCGCACAGCGATGGTTAGAGGAGGCCGAACACGGGGAACTGAACGATCCCAATGCGATGGCGCTCTCAACAGTTGATGAAAATGGTATGCCGAATGCGCGGATAGTATTGTTGAAGTCAATCGAGAAGAACTCTTTTGTTTTTTATACAAATTATGGAAGCACTAAGTCCCAAGAAGCTTTCTCTGCTGGTAAGGTTGCGTTTGTAATTCATTGGAAGTCGTTGCGGCGACAAATAAGATGCAGGGGTGTGGTTGAACGTGAGGAGGGTACAATAGCCGATGAGTATTTTCTTAGTAGATCGCCGCAATCACGGGTTGGTGCGGTAGCTTCAAAGCAATCACAGGAACTAGAATCGCGTCAAATTTTAATGGATCGAGTTTCTAATATTCAATCAGAGTATGGAAACGATGTGGTTAGGCCAGTGTTTTGGGGAGGGATACGGATACGTCCGGTTGAAATGGAGTTCTGGGCGGACGGGGATGCGCGTTTACACGATAGGTTTCGTTGGGTGTTTCAGGAAAAAGATGCCTCTTGGTCAATCAAGCGGCTCTATCCGTAAAACTTTTTTTGGTTAATCGACATGACTGCGTAAAAGTAAATATCGTTTAGACAAGACTTTCTTTTTGAATTACTCATTGCCGCTAAATTTGGAGTTTTCCTATTTTTAAATCAATGAGATATTTAGTTGTCACAGCTGTGGTCGGTGTGTTTATCGCTGTAGGTGGAGCGCGGGCTGAATGTTACGTTGATTATGCTTACCTGAGTGGACCTTGGGGAAAAGCTCGTTTTCACGTTGAGGTAGCGAACAGTGACAACACACGGGCAAAGGGTTTAATGGGACGTGACAGCCTTCTCAAGTTTTCTGGTATGATTTTTATTTATGACAGCCCTCAGATTGTTTCCTTTTGGATGAAAAATACGTTGATACCACTCGACCTTTTATATTTTAAGTCGGATGGTACGTTGCTCGACATCCATGAAAATGCGGTTCCGGGTAGCCTGGAAGCTTTAATTAGTAGTGGTCCTGTACAATTTGTTTTGGAAATAAACGGTGGAATGGCCAAAGATTTAAACCTTAACCAAGATACTGTCCTTAGCTTCGCCAACCTCGGTAACGATAAAAAAAACGTTTTGTGCGGATGAAGGCTCTTTTCTTTCTGAATTCAATTGCCTAAAGAGTTCCGTGTGTCGGGGCGTGGCGCAGTCTGGTAGCGCACCTGTTTTGGGTACAGGGGGTCGTGAGTTCGAATCTCGCCGCCCCGACCATTTCTTGTAAGAATTTTTGATTGTGGCTGTTTGGTGGTAGCACTGGCGTCACAATACTTTGAGACAATAGGTTGGTAAAATTTTTTTTGCCAACAACTCGGCTCTCAGTGATTATCTTTTTATTAAAAACAATTCATTAAATTCTTACTGGACGCTCGAATCGGCGGGGTAGCCTGAGTCAAGTAAATTTTAACAAATAAAACACTAAAAAATCGTTGACGATTCCGACTTTTACAGATCAATTGGTATGTGCAGCTCAGCAGAGCACAAGATATAGTAACGACATCCAGGCGGCGAGGCCGGTGAATATCGTAGTATTTTCACCGATACAGCAGTGAAATTTAAAATAATACCGCGTTTAAGCGGCGAAATGAGGCAAAGATGAAAATTGAACGGCGTTTTACTAATCCCACCGGGGGAGCTTACGATTCGGTAGAGTTTACAAAAACTACCAGCGAAATTCGCAACCCAGACGGGACTACTGTCTTTCATCTTGCGGATTTAGAGGTACCATCGCAGTGGTCTCAGGTGGCTTCGGATGTTTTAGCACAGAAATATTTTCGAAAAGCAGGCGTTCCGTCTGAAACGAAAACTGTGAAAGAAAAAGGCGTGCCGGCGTTTTTATGTAGGCGAGAGGCCACCAAAAATGCAGAATTTGGTGGTGAGATATCAGCAAAACAAGTTTTTGACCGATTGGCTGGTGCGTGGGCTTACTGGGGCTGGAAAGGTGGGTATTTTTCTACAGAGGCTGACGCAAGCGCATATTATGACGAAATGCGTTATATGCTCGCTACCCAGCGCGCTGCGCCCAATTCTCCACAATGGTTTAATACTGGCCTGCATTGGGCATACGGCATAGATGGCCCCGCGCAAGGCCACCATTATGTTGACTATAAAACAGGTAAACTAACAAAATCTAATAGCAGCTATGAACATCCACAGCCGCATGCCTGTTTCATTCAATCCGTGTCCGATGATCTTGTAAATGATGGCGGCATCATGGACCTTTGGGTGCGTGAGGCACGATTATTTAAATATGGCTCGGGTACTGGCACTAACTTTTCGTCCCTCAGAGGGGCAGGAGAATCGCTGTCGGGTGGTGGGCAATCATCGGGTCTAATGGGATTCCTGAAAATTGGCGACCGCGCGGCTGGAGCAATCAAATCTGGTGGCACAACGCGCCGCGCGGCAAAAATGGTCATTTGCGATGCGGATCATCCAGATATTGAGGATTTCATTAATTGGAAGGTAATCGAGGAGCAAAAGGTTGCTTCCATCGTAGCTGGGTCTAAAATGCACGAGGAAAAGCTCAACCTGCTGTTTGAGGCAATCAAGACATGGGATGGCGCTGCGGAAGACGCTTATGATCCAAAAGTCAATGAAACGCTTAAGTCTGCGGTAAGGGCTGCAAAAAAGGTCTCTATTCCTGAAACTTATGTAAAGCGAGTTTTAGATTATGCCAAGCAAGGACACACGAGTATTGAATTTCCAACCTATGACACAGATTGGGATTCAGAGGCTTACAATTCCGTATCAGGACAAAACTCCAATAACTCCATTCGTGTAACTGATGCATTTCTTTACGCTGTTGAAAAAGACGCAGATTGGGAACTAATAAACCGGACAGACGGTGCTGTTTTTAAAACTATCAAGGCGAGGGACCTTTGGTCACAAGTTGGGCACGCAGCGTGGGCGTGTGCGGATCCAGGTATCCAATATCATGACACAGTAAACGCATGGCACACTTGCCCTGCTGACGGTGAAATTAGGGGCTCAAACCCATGCTCTGAGTACATGTTTCTTGATGACACAGCATGTAATTTGGCATCAATGAACCTACTCACGTTTTATGAAAATGGAGAATTTCAGGCTGATGATTACGTACATGCCACCCGTCTGTGGACAGTTACGTTAGAGATAAGTGTTCTGATGGCTCAGTTTCCTTCCAAAGAAATTGCGCAACGTTCATATGATTTTCGAACATTAGGGCTCGGTTACGCTAATATTGGCGGCTTATTAATGAATATGGGCTATGGGTATGATAGCGATGAGGGCCGAGCGCTCTGTGGTGCACTAACAGCCGTAATGACTGGTGTAGCTTATCACACATCTGCTGAAATGGCTGGAGAGTTAGGGGCTTTTCCGGGGTATAAGAAGAATTCAGAGCACATGCTGCGGGTAATACGCAATCATCGGCGTGCGGTTAACGGTGAGGTAAAAAACTATGAAGGTTTAGCAATAAAACCAGTAGCACTTGATCAAAAAAATTGTCCAGATCAAAGACTTATAGAGCTTTCTAAAAGTAGTTGGGATAAGGCTGTATTGCTTGGTGAAAAACATGGTTTCCGGAATGCACAGACAACGGTAATAGCCCCCACAGGAACAATTGGCTTAGTGATGGATTGTGATACCACTGGTATTGAACCCGATTTTGCCTTGGTTAAGTTCAAAAAACTTGCCGGTGGTGGATACTTTAAAATTATCAACAGGTCAGTGCCAGCTGCGCTCGCAAAGCAAGGGTACAGAAGCAGTGAAATTGAAGAAATTATTGGTTATGCTGTTGGACATGGGTCGATGGGTAATGCACCAGGAATTAATCATACATCATTGGTTGGGCACGGTTTTGGCCAACCTGAAATCAACAAAATTGAGGCGGCCTTACCATCTGCTTTTGATATAAGATTTGTTTTCAACCAGTGGACTCTAGGCGCAGAGTTCTGCACGGACATATTAGGCATCCCATCTGAGAAATTGATGGATCCTACATTTGACCTACTCACTCACCTAGGATTCAGTCGCAAAGCGATAGAAGCGGCAAACGACCACGTATGTGGGACAATGACACTGGAAGGTGCACCTCATCTTAAAGAGGAGCATTACAAAATATTCGACTGTGCCAATCCTTGTGGAAAAAAAGGAAAACGATATTTGAGTGTAAATAGTCATATTTACATGATGGCAGCAGCCCAATCGTTTGTTTCAGGTGCCATATCAAAAACTATAAATATGCCAAATGATGCAACTATTGAAGAGTGTCAAAAAGCTTACGAGCTTAGTTGGTCACTTGGTATCAAAGCTAATGCACTTTATCGTGATGGCTCCAAACTCTCTCAGCCACTAGCGGCCGCGCTCGTGGAAGATGATGAAGAAGCAGAGGAAATCTTGGCGGCGGGTTCATCTCAGGAAAAAGCAGCGGTATTAGCCGAAAAAATTGTTGAGAAGATTGTTGTAAAAGAA
The DNA here is from genome assembly GCA_017856985.1 of Planktomarina sp. Classification (GTDB taxonomy): domain Bacteria; phylum Pseudomonadota; class Alphaproteobacteria; order Rhodobacterales; family Rhodobacteraceae; genus Planktomarina; species Planktomarina karensis. The sequence continues at coordinate 77,389 of JAFMEA010000002.1, read as the reverse complement.
ATAATTCGCCGGGATCGTGAAAAGATGCCAACACGTCGGCGCGGTTATACTCAAAAGGCGATAGTTGGAGGGCATAAAGTTTACCTAAGAACCGGCGAGTATGAAGACGGGCAATTGGGTGAAATCTTTATTGATATGCACAAAGAGGGTGCTGGATTTCGTGCGATGATGAATAACTTTGCGATCGCAATATCTGTTGGTCTTCAATACGGTGTTCCATTGGACGAATTTGTCGACGCGTTTACTTTCACAAAATTTGAACCAGCCGGTATGGTGCAAGGAAATGACAGTATAAAAAATGCAACGTCTATTTTGGATTACATATTCCGTGAATTAGCTGTTTCTTATCTAGATAGAACAGATCTAGCGCACGTGAAACCTGAGGGCACTTCGTTTGATGGTATTGGGCGTGGTGAGGAGGAAGGAAAATCTAATGTCCGTGCGGTTGAAGAGGCCAAAGCGGCAAAAGGGATAGAAGTTCTGAAGCAAATGGTGTCGACGGGTTACCATCGAAATAGGGTCCCACAAGAGTTCGTGGTCTATCAGGGGGGCCAGGGAGGTGGAGCAGTTGCATTGGAAGCATCTCTTGACCCGGCAGCAGCGATTTCCACATTAGCACCAGATCGTTTGGCAGTGCCCGCGACTGCGCTAGCCACCGGAACAGTATCGAGTATGGATCATAGAACGAAGGCGAAGATGCAAGGCTATGAGGGAGATCCTTGCGGAGAGTGTGGTAATTATACCTTGGTAAGAAACGGGACCTGCATGAAATGTAATACTTGTGGCGGTACATCTGGTTGTAGTTGATGATGTTGGGTGTAGAGTTTGCTTTGGTAAATAAATCTAAGTTTTTTTTAATTAAATGAGGTGAGGAACCTCTTGGTACCTCGTCTCATTTAATATTGAAAATTAACGGTTCTAAAGTGAATATGCATCACTCGCGGCCATTGCGCTCCAGTCTTTTTTTCAAATTGGATCGGCTTGGATGGTTTTTCTCCAGCGAAAATATATGGGCATATGTTAGAAAAAAACATTCTGTATCACAGTCTGCGCTGCTATCGGCAGCTTGAGTGTAGAGTTCTACTAATAGCCAATTATCTCTTTTCTTATGCGCAGCAATAATCTTTTGACTAAGTCGCGTGGACATATCAATTGCGATATTCCGAAATTTTATTGGCGACCCAATCATGATAGCAATGCGTGGCCTCATCCATTACTGGGCTAAAGCGTCCACCGTCAAAAGAAGGCGCATGCCGACCAGACTGCATTCCCTGAACGACAAAAATATCCTCTTCAAATACCTCTTTCCACTGTTTCGTGTTAATTTTACGATTTTTTGCCTCTGTGGCATCTGATGCATAATAAAAATGAATATGTTCAACGGTCTCATTATGACATTTTGGCTCGACTATTATTGCAAAAGCGTGGTCTCGTTGAACGCCAAGTAAAACATTGGGGTAAACCGTAATATATTCTGCACCTTTATTCCACTTTTCAGATAGATTTGGAAAATCTGGAAACGCCGCTTGCCCATTCTTATCCTTAAATTGACTGTAGAGCAGAGTTCCCTGACCTGAAAATTTTCCATATTTTACAATATTATAATGATCTTCAAGTCGCGAGTAGCTGTTCAACCCGGGATGAACCCACGGAAGATGGTAGCTTTCGCAATAATTTTCTACGACCAATTTGTAGTTTGATTTTAAATTGAGCTGAAATTTGCTATCATCTCCACCATGATAGATTTTGGTATCAAACTCAGACCAACGTGTAATTAAATCCGCATGTACCTTTGAAAAACTTAAGGCATCACCTGAGATATTAATAAATACTACATCACGCCAGACATGACTACGGATCTCATTTAGTCCCAAGGTTTCTTTAATAATTGATGGATGTAAATTTTGACCAGCACCACCAACATGTGGCGTACTAATTAATTTACCTTTTGAAGAGTAACACCACGAGTGGTAGGGGCAGCGAATTGCTCCTTCAACCTTTCTAGGTTCATTTACAAGCTGCATCCCGCGGTGACGACAAATATTTTCAAAAACCCTCACTTTGGAATCTGTTCCTCTAATTAAAAGAAGTGGTAAATTTAAAAAGTTTACAGGTTTAGCATCACCTATCTCCGGAATATCAGCACCGACAGCAAGACCAGCCCAACTAGATTTCAAAATGGCTTCGGATTCTTCTTTAAATATGTTTGGATCAATGTAGTGTTCGTTGGGCAATCCAGTTGCAGTATGTATTGGTCGTTGCACACTTTCTAAACTTTTGGGTGTCACTCGGCATGCCATTTGTAGCCTCCAATCCCAACACAAAATACACTACTGAAACAAACATTCTTTTCTTATCGCGACAAAGGTTTTCTTATCACGACATGATAGTTTGAATTATTAAATTCAAAAGTTGATGGATTATTTATGAGGGACTAAGAATGTTATGGAATTTACTTTGAACATTATAGTAATAATTTTATTTAATTTTCAAATAGCCACGAGATAAGGCCGCGACCCCTGTTCGAGCCATTTCAGACAATCCCAGTGGCCTCATCAGTTCTGCAAAGGCATCTATTTTTTCGGGACTACCGACCACCTCAAATGTAAAGTTAGTCAACGTACTATCCACTACGTTGGCACGAAACACATCTGCCAGGCGTAGCGCTTCAACTCTTTTTTCACCCGTTCCGCTTACCTTAAATAGGGATAATTCGCGTTCAACAGAGGGACCTTCAACTGTTAAATCATGGACTTCATAAACTGGCACTATTCGGCCAAGCTGTGCTTTTATTTGTTCAATTACTTGGGGAGTACCCGTGGTAACAATTGTAATTCGGCTGGTGTGTCCGTCTTGTTCTACCTCTGCTACTGTGAGGCTTTCAATATTGTATCCTCTTCCTGAAAATAAGCCAATTACACGAGCTAATACTCCAGGCTCGTTTGCCACCAGAACGGCCAAGGTATGTCGTTCAATTAAGTCATCATAGTTTGAGCGCAAATTATATGCTGATTTCGAAGTAGTGCCTTTTTTAATTTTGAGCGCAGACATTTTATATCCCTTTAAACTAAAACAGAACCAGCGGCATCTATGGCACCATCAGTTGATGCATCTCCTAAGAGCATTTCATTATGCGCTTTTCCTGAAGGGATCATTGGAAAACAATTTTCATGTTTTTCAACGGCGCAATCAAAAATGACTGGCCCATTATGCTTTAGCATTTCAATTATAGCATCGTCTAAATCTTCAGGGTCCGAACAAAGGATTCCTTTTGCTCCAAATGCTTCTGCTAACTTTACAAAATCTGGAAGCGATTCTGACCAACTTTGTGAATATCGCTCACCATGCAAAAGCTCTTGCCACTGCCGAACCATACCCAGTCGTTCATTATTTAAGATAAATTGCTTTACCGGTAGGCCGTACTGCATGGCTGTTCCCATTTCTTGCATGTTCATCAACCAACTAGCCTCGCCCGCAACATTAATTACGAGGCTATCTGGATGTGCAACTTGCACGCCAATAGAGGCAGGAAATCCATAACCCATAGTGCCAAGCCCCCCCGACGTCATCCAACGGTTTGGATCGTTAAAACCAAGGTACTGTGCTGCCCACATTTGGTGTTGACCAACTTCAGTAGTTATAAACCGATCGTGGTCTTTAGTGAGGGCCTCAAGTCTTTCTAGCGCATATTGTGGTTTTATAGTTTTAGTATCTGCTTTGTAATCGAGACACCGAACTTTTCGCCAAATATCAATTTGACCCCACCAGGCTTTGAGATCTTTATTTTGTGTTTTTCGCCCTCTAGATTTCCAGACATTAAGTAAGTCTTCTAATACATGCCCAACATCGCCCACGATTGGTATGTCGACGCGAATAACTTTGTTAATTGACGAAGGATCAATGTCCACATGTGCCTTGATAGAACCAGGACTGAACGCGTCCAGCCTCCCTGTAATTCGATCATCAAATCTGGCGCCAATATTAATCATAAGATCACAATCATGCATCGCCATATTGGCTTCGTACAATCCATGCATGCCTAGCATACCTAACCAGTTTTCGCCCTTAGCTGGGTAAGAGCCCAGGCCCATTAGAGTAGAAGTAATTGGAAAGTTAGTCCCAGCCACTAGTTCACGAAGAAGTTGGCTCGCAGCTGGACCAGAATTTATCACACCACCACCGGTATAGAATATTGGCTTTTTAGCATTTTCCATAGCCTCAACCAGTTCAGTAATAGCTTTTAAATCACCCTTAACTTTTGGCTGGTAGTGCGACTTAACTTTTGATGGCCCCTTATAGGTTCCATCTGCAAACTGAACGTCCTTTGGAATATCAACTAAAACGGGTCCAGGTCTACCTGTTTTTGCAACGTGAAAAGCTGTGTGCAGAGTTTCTGCCAATTCTTCGGTGTCCTTTACTAGCCAGTTATGTTTTGTACACGGCCTCGTAATCCCTATTGTATCAGCTTCTTGAAATGCATCTGACCCAATCATAAAAGTTGGAACTTGGCCAGTCATCACAATAATTGGCACACTATCCATCAAAGCATCTGTAAGTCCCGTTACTGCATTAGTTGCACCTGGTCCTGAGGTTACCAATACTACTCCTGGCTTTCCGGTTGATCGAGCATATCCTTCAGCTGCATGAACTGCGCCTTGCTCGTGCCTAACCAAGAAATGCTTTATACTATTTTGTTGAAAAATTTCATCGTAAATTGGTAAAACTGCGCCTCCAGGATAACCGAAGACGGTATCAACACCTTGGTCAATCAAAGCTTGAACAACCATTTTTGCACCAGACATTATTTGGGCCATATCAACTCTCTTATTCACTTTTATAAACCTACATCATTTGCCTATAAACTTAATAAACTGTTATCATGCCGTCAACTAAGTTTTTAAATTTTCTGATCAAATTACTATCATTTTTAGTTTTTTATTTCATAATTGTATTACATAACGTAATAAAGATAAATTAAGGGCTGTTAGTGCGGCGTACAACTCGATTTTACGTCCCATAACCTGTTAACGTCTTTGTAAGCATAATTCCTCTCTAACATTTAATATTTTTGTAATGTGCATCTGCGGAGCTGTGAGCGTACCACTAACAAAGATACTGTTATTCAACCGAAGCTTCAGGTACTGCTTTTTAGTAAGCTTTGGTTTTAAGATTTTACCAAGTTACAGGGCAGTTAAAGATGTGGGATATGTGTAGTATTTGGCATCGAAATTTGTGCTACTTGAGCCGCAAGCGGTATGGGCGCAGTGGAGTTCCCTTTACTTAAAAAGGCTTCATACTGCTCCATAGAAATCCAACTCTTGTTATAAAAAACCTCAACGCCTTTGAACTGCGCCTTATATGACATTTTTTTGCTGCCTGGCACCCAGTAGCCTAAGTAAACATATGGAAGCCCAGATTGCTGTGCTATTTTTATGTGATCTAGTATGATATATGTTCCAAGTGATTTTTTTGGAAAGTCTGTATTAAAAAAACTATAAACCAACGAAACTCCATCATCAAAAATGTCTGTCAAACAAACTGCTTCTAAGGTGTCTACACCGGTTGTGTATTCCGTAACTTGGCTGGTTACAGAAGTTTCCTCCATCATTGCAGCAAATTCAAAAATATCCATATCTGCCATCCCACCATTTGCATGGCGTGTGTCCAAATAAGTTCTAAAAAGATCATATTGGGCTTCCGTCGCCCAAGGGGACCCAGAATGCCTCTTTAGATTAGAGTTTTTTTTCAAAACACGACGTTGAGTTTTACTTAGTTGAAACTTTTTTACATCAATTCTTGCTGAAAGGCAGGCAGTACAATTTGTGCAGGCAGGCCGATACAAAACATTTTGGGATCTTCTAAACCCTTGTTTAGAAAGTATATTATTAACTTTTGTTGCATTATTTCCTTGAATTGACGTGAATAGTTTTCTTTCCAACTGGCCCTCTAGGTAGGGACACGGTTGTGGTGCCGTCACATAAAACTTGGGTAGTAGGGGAATTGTATGATGCATAATTTTCTAACAATATTTTCTTAAACTTATCAGTTTTTAATTGGTTCACCAATAAAAAACTTTCAGTTTGTTATTTTTAATTCTCATGGGAAATTTGTATAAATTGATACTTGAATCACTCTCCTGTTTTTATAGCTGGTTTGGTATTCTCAACTGAAACAGCATTTATTTTTGCAAGCACGCCTTTAAGTGTTTATCCACACTTTGTGCTTTTACCAACCACTACCCCATTGACCTTTGACCTGTTGCTACTCAACTTAAAAGTATGAAATTAATCGAGTCAATTAAGAAAACTCCAATTGCTTTTGACCCTTTGCTTGGAAATGCTCTGTCGGATGATTGGGCCGCTACTGGTGAGTTAGCAGAAGTTTTGAAAGGTATTGGTGGCTGTAGTCCATACCTTAACGATATACTCAGGCAAGAACAGGTGTGGATCTCAGAGGCGATTCTCTCAAAAAATCCTCTCAAAAAAATACTACCTAGTGATCTCGGAAGGCATCCAGGACAAACCCTGCGGCAAGCCAAGCGAAGAGTTGCTGGCTATTTGGCACTTGCGGAGTTGTCAGGTGCCTATACTCTCTCTGAAACAACACAACATTTGACTGAATTTGCTGATGCGGCGGTGTCGGCCGCATTTAACTCTGCTTTTAATCCCTACCGTTTATCAGGAAAAATTTCTTCAAATGATAACATTTTTGTCATTGCGATGGGAAAGATGGGAGCTGGAGAACTAAATTATTCGTCCGATATAGATCTAATTATTATGTTTGATGATAGGAATATGGATCAAGTTCAATCGGCTCAATTGCGTCAAGTTTTGGTAAGGGCGACACGTAGTGCTATTAAGTTACTTAGTGAGGTTACTGAATTTGGTTATGTATTTCGTACTGATCTGCGCCTGCGGCCCGATCCGTCAGTAACACCAATTTGTGTGGGCATGACATCAGCGCTTGAATATTATGAAAGTCTTGGTCGTACTTGGGAACGTGCAGCATTTATAAAAGCTCGCGTTTGCGCTGGTAATTATGAAGCCGGTTATGTTTTCTTAAAGCAAATGGTTCCGTTTGTTTGGCGAAGATATTTGGATTTTTCTGCAGTAGAAGAAGCACATAAATTACGTTTAAAAATACGAAATAAGACTGGAACTAAAAGTGTGCACTCTATTGCTGGACAGGATATAAAACTTGGTCGAGGTGGAATACGCGAAATTGAGTTTTTCACCCAAACCAGACAGTTGATCTCAGGTGGACGTGATCCTGAATTACGTGTTGCGAAAACTTTGAAAGCGCTTGATCAATTAAGGGTCAAGGATTGGATTTCTGAATTCCACTGCGACCAACTGAGAGATAGTTACACGTATTTGCGGCACACAGAGCATGCCTTACAAATGGTCCGAGATGCACAGACACAAAGCATACCAACGGATCCGGATGGAATCGCGCGGGTTGCAGCGATGCTCGGTCAAAGTTTTGATATTTTTTGTAAAGAAACCACTACTCATTTGAATGTGGTTCATGAGATAGCAGAATCTTTTTTTGCACCCTCGATCAACCCTATGCCTGAGATTAACATAGATGGGCAAAACGATATCACCAGCCACTGGCCACGCTATCCAGCTTTGCGGTCGGAACGTGCCACAGCGTTGTTTGAGAGGTTGCGTCCAAAAATTTTAAATAGTTTGAACAGTGCACCCGATCCAAAAGAGGCACTAATCCAATTTGATAATTTTTTAAAAGGTCTACCTGCTGGAATCCAAATTTTTTCTCTATTTGCCTCTAATCCAAAGTTACTTGATTTAATAACTGATATTGTAGTTATAGCGCCGGCATTAGCCCGATACTTGGGACAAAATTCTGGCGTATTAGATACAGTTTTGAGTGGTGAATTTTTTTCTACTTGGCCTAAAAGTGTAATTTTAGAAGCACAACTTTCAAAACTTTTAGCTCAATCATCAGACTATGAAGCTGGTCTAGATATAGCTCGTATTTGGAAAAAGGAATTACATTTTCGTATTGGTGTGCACCTTCTTCAGAAAGTGATAACTCCTCAGGATGCCATTTTACAATATACAAGCCTAGCGGAAACAGTTTTACGTTCAGTATTTAAGTTTGTTTGTGAGAATTTTGAGAAAAAGTTTGGTTATATAAAAAAATCACAGTTCAGTATTTTGGCAATGGGTTCACTTGGAGCAAGGCGGTTAAATTCAGAGTCTGATCTTGATTTAATTTTAATTTTTGATGCTGAGGTGGATCTAAAGTCTGATGGTGTAAAGTCTTTGGAATGCCGTCGCTACTTTTCGCGTCTTACGCAAGCTTTGATTACTGCTGTTACTGCTCCTACTCGATATGGATTTTTATACGAGGTTGATATGCGATTACGCCCGTCTGGCCGTTCTGGACCAGTTGCAACCTCGTTATCTAGTTTTGAATCATACCAAATCCATGAAGCTTGGACATGGGAGCATTTAGCCCTAACCATTGGACGGACTATTACGGGAGAAAAAAACTTTTGTATCAAAGTTGAAAAAATGCGGCAAAAAATATTAGCTGATAAAGCTAATTGGGTTCATATCCGCAAAGCTATTAAAGATATGCGTAAAAGGCTGGAAAGCTCTAAACCTCAAACACACGTTTGGGACATAAAGCGTGGACCTGGTGGCTTGCAAGACATTGAACTTTTGGCTCAGGGTATCGGTTTAGCTGGAGGTTGTTATGATTTTGATACAGGCTCGCAGTTACGCAGTGGAACGAAAGTCGCTTTCTTTGATCCAAAGCAGCTTAATAAATTAGTTGCAATATTTGAATTTTATTCTCATATGCGCCTAATGAATGTGCTTATGTGTGGGCGAGACTTGAACCGGAGTGAACTTGTTTTGGGCGCACGGGAGCGTTTGCACCAAATAGTTAAACTTGATCGAGACGTAGATTTAGAGCAAGTCCTTAATAGGTCCCGATTACACTGTATTAAAATTATTGACTCTGTGTTGATGAATACAAAAGGATCAAATGATGTTGATAAAAGATGCTGACCCAAAAGGGTTAATAAGAGAAAGTTATTTAATAGAGGGTATAACTCTGCCAGAGTGTAAAACAATTTTTTTTGACTGGGCTATTCAGGTACCGGTTTCGGCTGACCCAGCAGAGCATATTGAATTTTGTATATCATACTATGCAACTGATTTGCCTAATCACCCAATGACTTCTGTGCTGAAACTGGCGCTCAAGCCGTCGCCCAAAAATAGGCGCCGCGGCGGTCGTGCTGGACGTGTCACAGAACAAGGCCAGAGGCGAGACGGGCTTTCTGAATAGTTTTCAGCAGAATATTTTATAATTTGAGGTTACGTAGCTAATACCTAATTAAGAAAAATACCGCCAGAAGAGGTTATTTTTTATATTTTAAGGTTAACGCGACCAGTCGGCTCTTGCTGCCAAAGTTCAGCTGATTTAGGCCAGTCAAAACTAAGCAGGGAGCCGAAATGCATATTGAACTTCCAGTGATACGACTAAAACCTAAAGCCAACCCGCAGCGTATTCGGCATGGATTTCCTTGGGTCTATAACAATGAGGTCGTTATGGACAGGAGAACCAAAGCGCTACATTCTGGTAGTCTAGCCATACTGCATGATCATTCAAAAAATGAACTGGGCCTTTTTGCAGTTAATCCCAATTCTAAAATTTTCGGACGTAAGTTGTCTTCGGATGTGAACATGACCATTGATTCCGAATGGTTTTCTAAACTTATTTCTTCAGCATTGACCCTACGCGAAACCCTCTTCCCACAACCTTATTATAGACTTATACATGCCGAGGCGGACAATTTACCTGGATTGATAATTGATCGCTTTTCTGACTTGTTAGTTGTTCAACCGAATGCTGCATGGGCAGATAGGTTTTTACCAGAGCTAGTAGACGGATTAAAAAAAGTGATTTCGCCTGATACTATTATAATAAATGGAACTGGCCGATCCCGTGTTTTGGAAGGTTTGCTTGAAACCCGGACTGCTGTTTTAGGTGAGATGCCAACTGAACCAATTCAGGTTCCAATGAATGGTGCGATATACTTTGCTGACGTTGTTGAGGGTCAAAAAACAGGTTTGTTTTATGATCAACGTGTAAATCAAGCTTTTGTAAAAAATCTGTCACAAAATCAAATGGTTTTAGATGTTTTTTCTCATGTAGGTGGTTTTGGGCTTGCGGCTATGGCTGGCGGCGCAGCTGAGGTAACTTGCGTTGACGGTTCTGGACCAGCGTTGGCTCTGGCTGTCAAGGGAGCTACAGCAACACAGCCTAATACACCTTTTAAAACAATTAAGGCAGATGCGTTTGACGCTATGATTGGACTAGCTGCTGAGAGTAAAATTTTTGATGTTGTAGTCTGTGATCCACCGGCCTTCGCGCCACAAAAGTCTTCCCGGGAGGCAGGCTTGCGCGCTTATGAACGCGTGGCGCGCTTGGCATGTCCTCTAGTGAGCGAGGGTGGCTACCTGGTGTTATGCTCTTGCTCACATGCGGTAGACTTAGAAAGGTTTAGAAATTCATGTATTAGGGGAATAGGCCGTGCGGGTAGGCAGGCACAGCTGATTTTTACAGGGGGTGCCAGTTCAGATCATCCTCTCCATACTGCTCTTGCAGAAACCAGCTACTTGAAAACTCTTGTGTTTAGAATTTAGACGTGCGGGTTGTCTTTGATACCTGCGTTTTGGTACCGAGCTTTTTACGTGAAGTACTTCTTGCCTGCGCGCTAGTAGAGAATGTTGATTATATTGTATCGTCAAGAATTTTAACTGAGTGGAGCCGGGCTTCTAAAACTCCGTTACATCGGCTTGAGGCTGACGTTGCGATTACACAGTTTCGTAAAATACACGCAGGGGCCATTAGGCCAGAAGCTTCCTCTCTGGCCCAGTTTTGGTTGCCAGATCCTAATGACATTCATGTATTGGGGCTTGCTGTGGAGCAAAGTGCCAGTTCTATAATAACATTTAATAAAAAAGATTTTCCAAATTCTGAAATACAGATTTATGGTATAAAAATAATGGACCCTGATGAGTTTTTGCGTAATCTATTTAAGAATAATGCAGATAATATACCAATGGTGCTTAAACCAATTTTGACTCGGGTTAGGAATTCTAACGCTGAGATGAGCATGTCTGAAATTTGGAAAAAAGCTTGGTTGCCGCAGTTCGGTCGGTTGTTCAACAGGCTATGACACGTATCCTGTCCATTTTCTTTCATTAAGTTCAATTGCCTTAATTCGTTCATTAACTTTTGGATGGCTTTTAAACCATACTGGTATTTCTTCATTGTCGCCTGTTAGATTTTTTAATTTTTGTAAAAGTCTTTTTTGGGGAACTGTGCCTAAGCCAGATTTAAGCATCAATGCTGTTGCATAGGAATCTGCTTCAAATTCATCTTTTCTGGACATGCGAGCTGCGATTAGAGTAATTGCAAAGTTTGCCAACCAAGGCCCAATAAAAGGAATGAACCTGTTTAATGTTATAGATAGAGCCGTACGCAAAGCGTTCTGGCCAGAAAAGTCGATCATACGTCGCCGAGAATGACCAAGAGCTACATGTCCTAATTCATGAGCTATAACTGAAGCTATTTCTTCAGCACTCACATCCCCTTTACTAAATTTTGATAAAAAGCCTTGAGTTATGTAGATTTGGCCATCAGGGGCAGCTAAACCATTAACAGGTTCTATGTTGTAAATATGTACTCGTAGATGGTTTAAATCCAGTGCTTCCGCCAAAGTCTGAATTACGTTTTCAAGCTCAGGAATTTGAAGTGGTTTGGAATGGGCGGCAAGGTTTTTTTTAGTTTTATTTGCTGATATAAAAAAGGTAATAAGACCAATAATTACTGCAAAACCTATTGGTATCAAAAAATGCATGGATGCAACATGGGTTTTCCTTGTATGGTTTTTTTCCTAAATCCTATTTTTAGGAGCTTTTTCTAATTTAACGATAGATAACATGCAATTTAGTTTATTTTAATAATGATGCTCAATAATTATTTTATGTCAGTAATTTCATGCCATTGGAGATACCATCCAGCGTCATTGGGACCATGCGGTTTTCGAAAATAGTTTTTATCATGCCGATGGACTGTGTGTAGGGCCAATATTTTTCCGGAATTGGATTTAACCATAAAGAGTTTTTCCACTGGTTTTGCGCCCTCGTCAGCCATTCATGCCCTGGTATTGGGTTCCAGTGCTCGTTTGCGCCACCGGCGTAGGCAATTTCATAAGGTGACATTGATGCATCGCCGACAAAAATGCATTTGTAATCAGGTCCATATGTACGAAATACTTCATCTGTTGGAATTTGTTTATTCCAGCGGCGTTCATTTTCCTGCCACACACCCTCATAAAGACAGTTATGAAAATAATAACTTTCTAAGTTTTTGAATTCTGATCTGGCTGCGGAAAAGAGCTCTTCGACCAGTTTTATATGGGGGTCCATCGAACCCCCTACATCCAAAAGTAAGATAACTTTTACAGCATTACGTCGTTCTGGGCGAATCTGAATATCAAGATAGCCATTTTCAGCGGTTTTGCGAATAGTATTGTCCAAGTCTAGTTCATCTTGCGCACCATCTCTGGCCCATTTCCGCAGACGTTTAAGTGCTACCTTGATATTTCGGGTTCCAAGTTCAACATCGCCATCAAGGTTTTTAAAATTTCGTTTATCCCAAACTTTGACAGCTCTTTGATGGCGGCTTTCATCTTGTCCAATCCGTATTCCTTCGGGATTATATCCGTAGGCTCCAAAAGGGGAGGTGCCAGCTGTACCAACCCACTTGCTACCACCTTGATGTCTAGCTTTTTGTTCTTCAAGTCGTTTTTGAAGAGTTTTCATCAACTGATCAAAGCCGCCTAACGCCTGTATCTCAGCCTTGTCAGCGTCTGACAGTGTCTTTTCTGCTAGTTTACGTAGCCATTCTTCAGGCAATTCAACTTGAGTAAGTAGATCTTCGCTATTGATAGATTCAAGGCCCTGAAAAGTAATTGAAAATGCTAGGTCAAACTTATCCAAATTTCGTTCGTCTTTAACCAGAATAGTTCGGCTTAATAAATAAAAATGATCAACATCATAAGTAGCCAACCCTAGTTGCATTCCTTCCAAGAAAGTCAAAAACTCTCTTAGAGAAACTGGAATTTTGTAGTCTCTTAAATTATTAAAAAATGGTAGGAACATAAGGTGTCAACCTAGTCGAAGGATAATTACATTTCCAATCAATGCTAGTAGGCCCCCTATGATGGCGCAAGTTGCGGCATAATGTAAAACATCCAAAACTTTACCTTTTCTACGTCTTGCTAAAAATATACCAAACAGCGCACCCATTAAAAGGCCAATATATGTCATTTAGTGTCCGATCCTTTTGGTATTTAATGATCTAATAATACGTTTTGTTTTATCATCAGGTACTTGGTTTTATAGGCTGGATTTTTGATTTGAACCTTTTAGGTGGTCGCTTTCACTTTATCTATTACTTTTAGCCATAAAAGCGAGGCGTTCAAACAAATGGACGTCTTGTTCATTTTTCAATAGTGCCCCATGTAGACGAGGTAACGCGTTTATTCCTTCTCTTTTAAGATCTTCAGGCTTGAGATCTTCAGCGAGAATTAGTTTGAGCCAATCTAGAACTTCACTTGTGGATGGTTTTTTCTTTAGGCCAGGAGTGTCTCTTATTTCAAAAAACTGAGTAAGAGCGGTTTCAAGAATCTGGGGTTTGAGGTTTGGATAATGAACGTCAATGATTTGTCGAAGAATATCTGGCTCTGGAAAGCTTATGTAGTGAAAAAAGCAGCGGCGCAAGAAAGCATCTGGTAGCTCTTTTTCGTTATTGGATGTTATTATCACAACAGGCCTATGCCTAGCCTCGATGGTAGCTCCAGTTTCGTAGACGTGAAAATTCATACGATCTAACTCTTGTAATAAGTCATTCGGAAACTCAATGTCGGCTTTATCTATCTCATCGATCAGTAACACAACTTTTTTATTGCTTGAGAAGGCCTGCCACAACTTTCCCTTTCTGATATAATGTGCGACTTCGTGGACACGTTCGTCTCCCAACTGGCTATCTCGCAATCGGCTTACTGCGTCGTATTCATAAAGACCCTGTTGGGCGCGGGTAGTGGATTTTATGTTCCATTCAATGATTTCCATTCCTAATGATGTAGCCACCTGGCGCGCTAGTTCAGTTTTGCCAGTACCAGGCTCACCTTTCACTAATAAAGGGCGTTCAAGGGTTACGGCTGCGTTTACTGCAATAGCCAAGTCGTCTGCAGCAATATAGGTCTCAGTGGATGTAAATTTCACGTTCAACGCCTTTCAGATTTTGTGCAGTCCATAACATGCAAAATGAGATGATCAAATTACTGTTTTCTGCGTGACAAATGCTCCAAGCTTGGGTAGACGGCGCCCAAACCGCTGTGTTTTGCTTTTGCTATTATGTTTAATTACAAGGTGATTTAAATGAAGTCTGAGGTATTAGTTCCAAATGATTATTTTCCCTTGGACGACGAACCCTTCATGAATGAAATACAGGTTGAATATTTTCGCCAAAAATTGATATCATGGAAAAACGAGTTAGTATCTGACAGCAAAGATACAATTGAATCTTTACAAGATAGTACTCGCGCAATACCTGATATCTCTGATCGTGCTAGTGAAGAAACTGACCGTGCACTTGAGCTTCGGACACGTGACCGGCAGCGAAAATTGGTTGCCAAAATTGATTCTGCTTTGAGACGTATTGAGGACGGCGAATTTGGCTATTGTGAGGAAACTGGTGACCCTATTTCTTTGCGACGGTTAGACGCCCGTCCCATTGCCACCATGAGTTTAGAGGCACAGGAGCGTCACGAAAGACGAGAAAAAGTCCATCGTGAAGATTAGACTAGTTTTTTAAGCTTCTAACTCCAACCATACTGGAACATGGTCAGAGGGTTTCTCACCACCCCGCACAAAGCTATCTATTTCAATATCATTTAATAGGTCTGCACACTGAGGGGTGAGAAGAAAATGATCAATTCTAATACCGTTATCTCGCTGCCAACTTCCTGCTTGATAATCCCAGAATGAGTAGTGTCCAGCGTCAAAATTTTTAATTCTGAAAGCGTCTGTAAAACCCAGATTAATAACCTTTTGGTAGGACGCGCGCGATTGTGGTAAATGTGCGGCGTCAGTGGTCCAATCATCGGGGTTTGCTGCGTCTTCACGCTGTGGAATTATATTATAATCGCCAGCCATTAACGCTATTTCTTCAGATTTTATTAATCCTTCTGCACGGCTTTGAAGACGTTGCATCCATTGCAATTTATAATCATATTTTGGTCCCGGCACTGGATTTCCGTTTGGAAGATATAATCCACATACTCGTACGGCTTTCTTGCCGATTACGGTAGCCTCTATCCATCGAGCCTGTAAGTCATTGATGTCCCCGGGTAGCCCTCGTACTATATCTTCTAGAGGCAGCTTGGATAATATAGCGACGCCATTAAAGCTTTTTTGGCCGTGTGTTTCAACTTGATAGCCCATACTTTCAAACCATTCGCGAGGAAAGTTCTCATCTATGGATTTGATTTCCTGGAGTAGAACAACATCAGGCTGTGCCTGTTTCAACCAATTAGTCAAAGACTGAATTCGAGCCTTTATACCGTTAATATTGAATGTAGCAATTTTCATAATGGCTCTCTTCTATAAATTTTTATTCCTAAAAATTTCGTGACTATAAGCTTTAAAAACAACCGGCTAGAGCTTAAGTAACTTTTTATTTTTACATGGAAAAAGAGACGCCACATCCACAACTTGAGGACGCGTTGGGATTATCAATAACAAACCTTGCTCCAATTAATTCCTCGCTAAAATCAATCACAGCTGAGCTTAGAAATGGAAGAGATACACTATCTATTACAACGCTTTCACCGTTGCCAGATATAATTAAATCATCCGGCTTAGCCTCATCAAGATCTATTTCATACTGAAAGCCAGAACAACCACCGCCTTCAACGGCCACTCTCAACGCCTTACCCTCAGCTTGTGCCCCAATTTCGGCCAGGCGCTCAAAGGCTCGATTTGTTACTTTGGGTGGCAGATTAAGCATACTACTCTCTCACATGACAACGGACTATGAAGGATGTATAGGGAATAGGTGTATAAACGGCAAGGTAGTGAGTATGTATTCAAATTTCGCAGCCAGCCCCAATTTATGCAGGGGACGACTTTTTTTTGAAGCTGAATCTGAAATCCGAACTTGTTACCAGCGTGATAGGGACAGAATTATACATTCCAGTGCTTTTCGGCGATTGAAACATAAAACCCAAGTCTTTGTAGAGCATGAAGGTGATTATTTTAGAACCCGATTGACCCATTCTATCGAGGTTGCGCAAGTGGCTCGTACCATTTCAGGGGTTTTGGGTTTAAACCAAGAGTTATCAGAATCTGTATCTTTGGCCCATGACCTAGGTCATACTCCTTTTGGGCATACAGGGGAGGAGACCCTTAATGAGTTAATGGAACCTTTTGGCGGTTTTGACCATAATGCCCAAGCTTTAAGAATAGTTACATCTTTAGAACGTCATTACGCGGATTTTGATGGACTTAACCTCACATGGGATTGTCTTGAGGGAATTGCTAAACACAATGGACCGGTAGAATTGCCGTACCCGCCTGCTTTAGACGAATACAATCAGGTACACGACCTCGAGTTACAAACATTTGCAAGTACGGAAGCCCAGGTGGCAGCAATTTCGGATGATATTGCCTATAATAATCATGATTTGCATGATGGGCTTCGCGCAGAACTATTCACAGACGATCAAGTGGCTGAGCTTCCAATCGTTGGCCCAGCTTATGCACTCGTAGACTCTATTCATAAAGGAATAGATCCCCACCGACGTCGACATGAGGCTTTAAGACGCGTTTTTGGTCAAATGGTTGATGATGTAATTTCAACAACGCGAGAAATATTGACGCGTGCTAGAGCAAACAGCATAGAAGATATTCGCAACCTCAATTATTCAGTGGTTCAGTTTTCCGTAAAAGAGTTAGAAGATTTACAAGAAATAAAGAATTTCCTATTTCAAAATATGTATCGTGCTGAACGTGTCATGGTTCAAAGAGAACACGCGTCCAGCGTAGTGAAAAAATTGTTTGAAACTTTTATGAATTCACCTGAACTGCTGCCAACAGAGTGGGTTAAAGCTTTAGAAAGCCGGAATCATGACATAAACTCTGCCAGAACGGTCGCAGACTATATTTCTGGTATGACAGATCGGTTTGCACAGCAGAAATATGATCAATTTTTTACCTTGCGTTGACGAACAGTTAGATTTCGTTAAACCCTAAGTTCTATTCGGGATGATCAAATGAATGTTTTTGGCGAAATACGTAACCTAGTAATTGCAAGCTTAGAAAAGATGCAAGTTTCAGGTGATTTACCAGATGGCCTAAGCTTTGATTTGGTTACTGTGGAACCACCAAAAAACCCTGATCATGGCGATATGGCTACAAACGCGGCGATGGTTTTGTCTTCGCCGTCTATGAAAAAACCTCTTGATATAGCAAAAAAATTATTAATGTACTTGAAAGAAAGTCCCTTGATTTCTGGTGTAGATATTGCTGGTCCTGGGTTTTTAAATATTAATTTAGAACCGGATGTCTGGGGCATGGTGTTACGCACTATTCTCAAAGATCCCAAAGCTTATGGCCGCTCCAATATTGGAGATGCGAAGACGGTTAATGTTGAATATGTTTCAGCCAACCCTACTGGGCCACTTCATATAGGTCACACTCGAGGAGCGGTGTTTGGAGACGCCTTGGCATCGTTATTGGATTTTGTAGGCTTCGATGTGACGAGAGAGTATTACATTAATGATGGTGGTGCTCAAGTGGATGTTCTAGCTCGTTCTGTATTTTTGCGATATCTTGAAGCACATGGCCAAAAGGTTGCCTTTGAAGATGGGACTTACCCGGGCGATTATTTGATTGAAGTAGGGCAAGCTCTAAAAGCTAAATTTGGTGATTTTTTTGTAGGGAAAGAAGAGCAAGTTTGGCTTGCTGATGTTCGACAGTTTTCGATCGTAGCAATGATGAAGTTGATCAAAACAGATTTGTCAGCTTTGGGCATTAAAATGGACATTTATTTTTCGGAAAAGTCTCTATACGGAACAAGTCGCATCGAAGAGGCAATAACAAACTTACGTGACAAAGGTTTGATATATGAGGGAACTTTAGAAGCGCCCAAAGGTAAATCTGATATCGATTGGGAACCACGGAAGCAAACACTCTTTAAATCAACGAAGTATGGTGATGATGTTGATCGGCCGATCCAAAAATCCGATGGCAATTGGACTTATTTTGCGCCTGATGTTGCATATCATTTTGACAAAGTAGCACGCGGTTACAATCATTTAATTGATGTATTTGGCGCAGATCATAGTGGTTATGTTAAGCGTATGAAGGCGGCGGTTACAGCTTTATCTTCGGGACAAACAAGCCTTGATATTAAATTGATTCAGCTCGTTCGTTTGTTTAAAAATGGTGAACCGTTTAAGATGTCGAAAAGAGCTGGGACGTTTGTAACGCTTAGAGAGTTAGTAGAGCAGGTTGGCGCTGACGCTACACGCTTTGTGATGTTAACTCGAAAAAATGATGCCTCATTAGACTTTGATTTTGACAAGGTGCTTGAACAGACTAAAGAAAACCCAGTTTTTTATGTTCAGTATGCTCATGCGCGTATTTGTTCAGTGATGAGAAGAGCAACTGACATTGGATTGTCTGTCGATGATAACACATTGGCGGGTTCTGACCTAAACAGCCTTGGTGATAGCTCCGAACTATCCCTGGCGGCAAAGGTAGCCGAATTTCCACGTTTAGTTGAGATAGCAGCAAGATCAAATGAACCGCATCGTATTGCTTTTTACCTTTATGAACTTGCATCCGACTTTCATAGTTTGTGGAATAAGGGCAATGATCAACCAAAGTTACGCTTCCTACAGGAGGAAGATCCTGCGACAAGCCGTTCAAAAATAGCGTTAATTCGATGTACTGCTGTTGTTATTTCGACCGGATTAGGTATTCTTGGCGTAACACCGGCCCAAGAAATGCGATAAAACAGCGTCAGCGCGGGTGTTATTGGAGCAGTTTTAGAGAGACCTTGGAAAAAACCTAGGCATTGAGGCAACATGGCAAACGCGAGTATTAAAGCTCATATTGGCGAAAATAATGTTAACCCGGCAAAATACGCAAATATTGTGGGAGCATTCATTTCTTTCGCAGTGTTTATTGGAGTAATTGGTTGGGGCGCGCAAACGCTGATGCGTGACAGCTCAGGTGTTCCGGTGGTGCGGGCACTAGAAGGACCTCCACGCGTGGCGCCTGTGGACCCTGGCGGTGTGCCGGCGTCCCATCAAGGATTAACGGTCAATCAAGTATCTAGCAGCCAGAAAACTGTGTTGATAGGCGAATTATTGCAGCTCGCACCTGGACCTATGAATTTACAGATTGACGACTTGCCTGTTGCTAAACAAACAATAAATGATGTTACTGGTTCGCTTGAACCTAAAAAAACAGACGTTTTGGAAATAGAGTCCTCGATTGTTGAGCCATCGACTGACTCTGATGAGATAATAGTTAAACTTGCATCAATATTGACTTCATCTACGTTAAGTTCATTGGCGCCTGAGGCTACCGATGTGATGCTAAATACCTCATTAAGGCCACAGTTGAGGCCTAAATCTTGGTTCCAAACAAATTTACCGCGAAAAGTTGCTGCGAGTGGTGGTGGAATTCCACTAGGCACCCTAATGGTTCAACTTGGTGCGTTTAGCGACAAGAATACTGCCCTCGAGGCTTGGAAAAGGCTGTCTGAGCGTTATGGTGATTATTTTGTCGGCAAAGAAGCTACTATCCTAAATGGTAAAATTGCCGAACAAGAAATTTATCGACTCAGGGTTTATGGATTTAATGATATAAATGAGTCGAGGCGGTTGTGCACAGCGCTGCACGGCCAGAATGCCGAATGCTATCCTGTAGTTATGAATTAGGATAATATAGTTTTGAGCTTATTTCCCTTTATTTTTGGTTGTGAGGGAGAGAAAACTACCTCGCAAGAGCGTATTTTTTTTAGGCAGGCGCAACCTTTTGGCTTTATTTTATTTGGACGAAATCTAAAAAATCCAAAACAAATTAATGATCTCTGTCAGTCACTCAGGGATTCCGTGGGTTGGAATGCGCCAGTGATGATTGATCAAGAGGGCGGCAGGGTGGCTAGACTTGGAGCGCCCCACTGGTTTGAATTTACTCCAGCACTCCAGCAATCGGAAAATGTTTACGCTGAGCGCGCCTTTTGGCTGCGGGGAAGATTAATAGCAGAAAATTTGAGATTGTCCGGAATTGATGTAAATTGCGCTCCGCTGGGTGACATTGCACAACCAGACACACATCATATTTTGAGAAATAGATGTTATGGAACAGATAAATCCGAAGTAATTATTAATGCCCGTGCCTTAAACTCAGGACTGCGCCATGGTGGCATCTCTGGGGTCTTAAAACATATTCCTGGTCACGGACGAGCAAAACTAGACTCCCATTTGGCTCTACCAAAAGTGTTATTAGACCAAGCCGTATTAGAGGACACAGACTTTTCTGTTTTCAAGGAACTTAAAGATATGGATATGGGCATGACTGCCCATTTGATATTCGATCAATTAGATCCAAAAAATCCAGCAACTCAATCACCTACCGTGATTAATATGATCCGAAATGAGATTGGATTTACAGGATTACTTATGACAGATGACATTTCGATGAATGCCCTCGAAGGCAATTTAAAAACACGTGCACTAAAAGCACTTGGTGCTGGTTGTGATATTGTATTACATTGCAACGGAGTCCTTCAAGAAATGAAATTATTACATCAGAACTCCACAGAACTAGCTGGTAACTCGTTAGATCGTGCAAAACTTTCAATTAACAATCGCCCAACCCCTGTTTCTATTGACATTTTACAGCTTAAAGAGGAATTTGAATCACTGATGAACGAGTAAATTTTATGGAAGAAGAGCTAGATATCTCAGAGAGTATAGCAGAGCGTGTTGCATCAGAAACTTTGATAGTAGATGTGGATGGGTTCGAAGGACCACTAGATCTACTTCTTATGCTGTCGCGCTCACAAAAAGTAGATCTGCGAAAAATTTCCGTCCTTGAGTTAGCAGTTCAGTATTTAAAATTTATTGAGAAAGCCACAGAACTGCGGATAGAATTAGCGGCTGATTACTTAGTTATGGCTGCGTGGCTTGCTTTTTTAAAATCAAGGTTACTCTTACCTCCTGATTTAACTGACCCTGGTCCTTCGGGTGATGAACTTGCATCTTACTTGGCGTTTCAATTGGAACGCTTGGAGGCTATGCGAGATGCAGCTGCAAAGTTGATGGCTCGGGATAGGTTGGGAAAAGATCGTTTTGTTCGGGGGCTGACAGAAGATTTAAGGCAGCGCAAAACAATAAATTATAGTGCTAATTTACTTGATCTCATGCAGGGTTATGCGCGTATCCGAACCAAAGATGATTTTCGTCCATTCGTAATGGATAGAGATTCAGTCCTAACTATGGAACAGGCTCTCGAGAGAATGCGGGGCTTAATTGGTTTTATGGGTGATTGGACAGATATAGCCTCCTATTTACCGGATGGGTGGTCAGAGGATCCAAAAAAATGGAAATCCGCAACTGCGTCCACCTTTGCGGCATCTCTGGAATTAGCTAAAGAAGGAAAAATTGAAATCTGGCAAGATAGTATCTTTTCGCCAATACAGATAAGAAAAAGGGATAACAGTGATTGATGATACACTAGAGGAGAGCCTTTTTGAGGCGCCACCAATTTTAGAGCAGGAAAGAATGGTGGAGGCTATATTGTTTGCTTCTGCTGAGCCTGTTTCTATGAGAGAGATGACCAAACGCATGCCTCATGGAGTGGACCTGCCGCTTGCAATTCACAATATCCAAGACCGCTATGTCGGAAGGGGTGTTCAGGTTGTACGCGTAGGAGATTCTTGGGCAATTCGGACTGCTTCTGATCTTGGGTTTCTTATGCTTCGAGAGACTGTAGAAACTCGTAAGCTATCGCGCGCCGCTATAGAGACTTTGGCTATTATTGCATATCATCAACCAGTTACCCGTGCAGAGATAGAGGAAATTAGAGGAGTTGCCGTGAGCCGTGGGACAATTGATCAACTTCTTGAGCTAGAATGGATAAAATTAGGTCGCCGCAAACAGACACCCGGACGCCCTATAACCTTTGTAGGTACCGACCAATTTCTTGATCACTTTGGATTAGAAAATGCGCGAGACCTGCCTGGATTAAAAGAGCTAAGAGCTGCTGGCTTGTTGGAAAATCGTCCTGTGCCCGGGGTGGAGGGCTTACTTCCTTCTGATGATGAAGGCGATCAACAAGAGAACCTTTTTGAGCACAATGTTTCTGTGATAGAAGAAACCCTTGATGATTTAGATTAAATAATTATTTCAATTACTTGAGGACTTTAGTTTAACTCCATTGTCCCCAGTGTAATACATTAAATATATCTACAGGCGATCTCAAAAATTTTTTAAATTACTCCTGTTTAAAATGCTTTGAAAGTTTCAATTTTTGTCCTTGATAGTTTGACTGGCTCTCCAGCCCATAGAGCTGGCTTGGAGGCTCAAACATTTTTTCATACACTAACCGACCCACTACTTGTCCATGTTCAAGTACAAAAGGGGCCTCATGGCACCTTACTTCCAATACACCGCGGCTGCCCTGACCATCTGCCAATGCGTGTCCAAACCCTGGATCAAAAAACCCGGCATAATGGACCCTAAACTCACCAACCATTGCTAAATAAGGAGCCATTTCCGCCGCATATCCAGGTGGTATTGTAACGGCTTCCTGGCTGACAAGAATGTAAAATGCTTCTGGATCAAGTATAATACGCTTCTCTGTTGTGTAAATTTTTTCCCAAAAATCTGAAGCTTGATAGTACCCAATCTTAGATAGATCAATCACACCGGTATGCGGCTTGGCGCGATATCCAACAAGGTCATTATCAGACGGATTGAGATCAACAGAGAAACCTAACCCGTCCTGAATTATAGGTAATTCAGAAACTAGAGGTGACTCATTATGTAGTGAAATCAATTCTTTATCGCTTAGGGTAGCATCTCCAATACGGAAGCGAATTTGGTTGAGTCTCATACCAGGCCTAACCAGAACTGAAAAAGAACGTGGGCATATTTCAGCATATAGCGGCCCTGAATAACCTTTAACTATGCGATCAAATTCAGTGCCATTATCAGTAATAGTACGGGTAAGAAGGTCTAATCGTCCTGTGGATGATTTTGCATTTGCTATGCCAGAAGTGTTTTCTGATAGGTCCAAGCTTTCCATTAAAGGAACTAAATATACACAGCCTTTTTCTAAAACTGCGCCATTGGTAAGATCTATCTGATGCATTTCAAAGTCAGCTAATTTTTCAGCTACTGTCGCTGTTTTTCCAGCTAAAAACGATGCTCTGACCCGGTATGCAGTTTGGCTTAATCTAAGATCTAAGGATGCAGGCTGTATTTGGTCGTTTTGCAAAGAATTCGCAATTATAATTTGACCTTGGGTCACCATGGTACTGATTAGTTGGTTCGGTATAACGCCTATATTCATGTCTACACCTATACACTTACTAAACTGACCCTAATATTATAAAAAGTAGTTCGTATTTGGTCGGGCTAGCAGGACTCGAACCTGCGACCTTCCGTCCCCCAGACGGACGCGCTACCAGGCTGCGCCATAGCCCGAACTAACATGGGTATAGCGAACGCAACGCTGGGAGCAAGACTATAAATCTATGTTTTAGAATTATCAGTTCATTTGTTTAACTAAATTTTTAAGTTGAACAATAGAAGTTTTTTTAGAAAGACATATCTGATCTATTTGCTTTCTTGTTAACTTTAATATTGTTGATGCAGAGCCAGACTTTCCGGTATATTCACTGAGAAGAAAATCATTACCTGCTATATCTACCCCTAAAGTTTGGACAGAATTATCACGCGAGACGATGCCTAGGTTATCAATAGGCTCTGGGGCAGGGGATGATTGCGAACTAATACTCTCGTCTATTTGTTGGACGCGAGGTTCTGGACCGCTTTGAGATTGGGAAGGGAGTGTATTATTTGTTTCTACTGTTGCAGTGTGCTCCTGATCCAATGGGGGAAATAAATGAAGTTGATCATCTTCGTCATCATAGAAACTATTTAATTCTTTATTAACATTTTCGGGCTTTGGTTCCTTTTTTCTTATTTCGTCTAAGCTGTATTCTTCAATTATTTTTATATTAGATTTACTTCTCTTATGTGATGCTGACATTACCACATCTAGTGGGGGTGAAAAACCACTTACATGGCCTACACCCTTTTCTTTTAATATTATTTGTACTGCTTTGATTGTAGTTCCTTGTTGATGCAACAGGTACTTAATGCCGCCTAGTAACGTGAGATCCGACGGTCTATAATATCGTCTACCGCCTGGCTTTCTAACTGGGTTTAATTGGCTAAACTTACTTTCCCAAAACCGAAGAACGTGAGCCTGAGTTCCAAGCCATTCAGATGCTTCGCTTATAGTTCGAAAGGCCTCAGGTGACTTGCTCACCCAATCAACCTTTATTGCCTTTAGCGACGCTACTTTTCATCAAATGAGATGGACGGAATGTTAATACCCTGCGAGGTACAATTGCAGCTTCTTCACCAGTTTTTGGATTTCGGCCAACGCGAGCCTTCTTATCTCGAAGGCTAAATGTTCCAAACGAAGATATTTTAACCATCTCACCAGATACCAATGTATCTGAAAGATGTGCCAAAACGCTTTCTACTAGGTCTGAAGATTCGCTACGTGAAAGGCCGATTTCGCGAACCAGAGATTCACCTAAATCCATCCTTGTCAGTGTTTTTCCCGTCATGTTATTACCCCTATCCTGTATTTTCATTCTAAATGAGATATTCAATAGTGGTCAACAAAAACAATAATATTTTTAAAGTTACCAGCGAATTACCGCGGTACCCCAAGCCAAGCCACCACCAATAGCCCCAATTACAACCAAGTCACCGTGTTTGATACGGTTATCGTTTAGGGCAACTGACAAAGCCAAGGGAACCGATGCTGCTGAGGTGTTTCCATGATTATTAACCGTCATAATAACTCGTTCTGTCGGTATGTTAAGTCGCTTAGACATTCCCTCTAAAATCCGTTTGTTGGCCTGGTGAGGTACTACCCAATCTACATCCTGTGTTGTTAAACCCGCTTTTTCTAATGCTTCAAATGTAGCCTCTGAGAGTTTTTCTACTGCATGCCGAAAGATTTCTTTCCCTTGCATACGCAGATATCCAGTCGTTTGTAATGATACCCCACCGTCTACGTATAAAAGATCTTTGTACTGACCATCTGAATGAAGAGTGGTGGCTAATATTCCGCGGTTGGATTTATCATTAGACTGCACAGCGACTAGCATAGCACCCGCTCCGTCACCGAAGAGGACACAAGTACTACGGTCTGTCCAATCCATAAGTTTTGAAAATGTTTCTGACCCAATCACTAATATACGACTATTTTGTCCGCTGGCTATCAATGAGTTTGCTACTGTTAAGGCGTACACAAATCCTGCGCATACTGCTTGAACATCAAAAGCGAACCCGTGTCTCATCCCCAGTCCATTTTGTATCATTGTAGCTACTGATGGGAATGTAAGGTCGGGGGTAGAGGTCGCTACTAAAATTGCATCGACTTTGTCAATTGTACAATCAGCGTAATCCAAGGCAGCCTGGGCTGCTTCAATACCCATAAACGCAGTCGTTTCATATTCATCAGCGAAATGTCGTCTTTCTATTCCAGTTCTACTTCGTATCCATTCATCATTTGTTTCAAGGGTGTTCTCGAATTCAGAATTTTCCACCACACGTTTTGGCAGATAATGTCCAACCCCTTCTACTACTGCTCGGTGCATCACAAAATCCTATCTGATTTTATTTTATCCACAAAACTGTGCCCTGCAGCCACCCGTTCTGCTAATTGACTGTTGAATTGTGCTGAAGCTAATTTATAGGCAAGTCCAACAGCGGCGGCCACAGCTGTTGGGTCAGCGGCTCCGTGTGATTTTACCACGGTTCCGTTCAAACCTAAAAAAACTCCGCCATTTACCTTTCGTGGGTCCGTTTGTTTCTTTAGGCGCTGTAATGGAGCGTTAGCTATTAGAGCAGTTATTCGACTGTAGATATTATATCTGAATGAACTCCTTAATGCGCTTGCAATAAAACTCGCTGTGCCTTCTGCTGATTTTAGTGCTATGTTTCCTGTGAAGCCATCGGTTACAATTACATCTACTTTTGAAGAGGGTATATCGCTACCTTCTACAAAACCGATAAACTCAAAATTTTCATGAACAGCTGCGGTGCTTATGAGATCATAGGCTACTTTTAGTTCTGGTCGGCCCTTATTTTCCTCAGTCCCAACATTTAAAAGACCAACTTTGGGGTTTTTGATGCCCAAACCATTTGTGGAATATGACGAACCCATCAAAGCAAATTGGAGTAAATCTTTCTCATCTGCTTTAATATCAGCTCCAACATCTAACATAACATTAAAACCATTAGGTCCAAGTGATGGCCACAA
Organism: Planktomarina sp.; assembly: GCA_017856985.1. Taxonomy (GTDB): domain Bacteria; phylum Pseudomonadota; class Alphaproteobacteria; order Rhodobacterales; family Rhodobacteraceae; genus Planktomarina; species Planktomarina karensis. Next base: position 50,690 of record JAFMEA010000002.1, on the reverse strand, counting down.
TATCGAAATTGCTGGTCGGTTAATACCGGGTATCATACGTAATCTAATCATTGAAACAGCCAGCAGCGCACCAGTATTTCCACAGGAGACGCAAGCATCAGCTTCTTTTTGTTTTACAGACGTTATTGCAGACCACATCGATGTGCCCTTGCCACTGCGCATCACTTGACTGGGCTTATCGTTCATCGACACGACCCTGTCAGCATTGATAATTGTACAAACTTGGGCCAAGTTTTCCTGTGCTATCAAGTTTTCTAATAAACCTTGTTGCCCGTGCACTAAATACCTAATTTTTGGGTGATATTTTAAAGCAATCGCAAGGCCAGCAATGACAGCACCAGGTCCCGCGTCACCACCCATTGCATCCACCGAAACAATTATACTTGATCCGGGACTATCTTCAGGTGGCTTGGGATCACTCATCTTAAGTGCTTTCCCCTCGGCTTAAATTTTATACGGCTTCTTCGTCTAAATCTATGTCGGCACTCATCGCTACTATCTCTTTGTCACCATAATGACCGCAGGCAGCGCACACGTGGTGCGGACGTTTAAGCTCACCACAATTAGTGCATTCATTTGGATTTTCTGACAACAGTGCATCATGGGCGCGCCGCATGCCACGACGGCTCCTCGTAATTTTACTTTTTGGAACAGCCATGTCTTAACCTCAAACTTAGGGAATATACGCCCTGTTAATACTGAATTTGGCGCGCCGCAACCAAACTTATGCTGGGAGACCTAAAATTCTCCCCTTGAATTCCGGACCAATACTTGGATCTTACTACTTTTCAAGCCCAAAAACACTATTAAGGAGACTTATTTGAGTTTATTATTAAATAAGGAGCCTTTGATGATCGAAACATTCACGTTGATTATGTTAATCGATCTTTAAAATCTGATAAAACTGAAAAAGGCTTGGAAGTTTCGTCAGTAATAGGAGATACTCCAGGGGGGCCATAGTCAGTTTTTAGGTGTTTAATATTTTCTTTTTTTGGGTAATCAGGTAATAAAAGTGATAACTCTTCATAAAAAATGTTTTCTAAATCTATAGTTTTACTAAAAACTTCATCAGCATCGTCGATGGTTGTTTCATCGTAGTTTGGATTAGTTAACTCAGCGTTGGCTGCTCCGCGAAAATTCCGCAAAACTTTTGAGTCAACCCTAGTAAAAACAGGATCCAAGGTTATGCTGCATTGCTGTTCGATTGATGCTCCAATTATTCCTGTCAAGCACCAGTCACCCTTTCCAAGTGGAGCTAAACTACCTAAGAATTTAGCCTTTTTTACATCTAAAATATCAAGCTGTGATTTAATAAGGGTTGCAAATTCCTGAGAAAAATCAAATTCGAAATCAACCTTCCTGTTCTCCACTAAATGGCGTAATTCAATGACGTTATTGGTAATTTTTTTTTGCATTTATTAACCATTCTTGAATATCAGTTAAGCTATATATAACATAACAGTAATTTGTTATGATAACTCTCACAATAGTACAGGTCTGGTAATTTTGATAAAATTCAAACTAATAAATATATGTCTTTTGCTTGGGTTGTTAACATCCTGCAGTAGTGTCTACCGAAACCACGGCTTTACCCCAACTGATGGCGAATTGTCTGCTATTGTGGTTGGTGTCGCTACACGTTCTTCGGTAGCAGGGGCCATTGGAGTTCCTTCGACTAGTGGCCTAACTACATCAGACGCTATTTATTATGTTTCAAGCAAATGGCGCCACTATGGAGCCGCAGCACCAAAAACAATTGAACGCCAAATTGTTGCCATTCAATTTGATAGTGTGGGCGTCGTAAGCAATGTCAGTCGCTACGGCTTGGAAGATGGCAAGGTAATTGTACTTTCGCGAAGGATAACCGAGGGTGGTAGTGGGGAAATTTCTTTCATCCGTCAGATGATGGGTAATGTTGGCAGAATGGAAGCGGAAGATTTTTTTGGCGACAGCAACTGACCAATATTGTAGTTTTCGTTACCGACGTTACGAGAATTAATATAGCAAAAATTTTACTTTTATATAATTTTTGATGCCTAACAGTTGAATGCTAACAGTTTAAAAAATTAAATTTAAAATCTGTCATTGACCTGCCCCGATCAAAGACATAACGGAGTTTATGGCAAGAGCACCTTTAATACAGCTTTCTAATGTAGCGCTGACTTTCGGTGGAAATCCAGTTTTTGAAGACTTAGGTGTAATCGTTCAAACTGATGATCGAGTATCACTGGTGGGTAGAAATGGTTCAGGAAAATCAACTTTGATGAAGGTGATGGCTGGTTTAGTTGACGCCGACGAAGGTTCTCGAGTAATTCATCCCGGCGTAAGGGTCGGTTATATGGAGCAAGACCCTGATCTGACCGCTTTCTCAACTTTGGGTGATTATGCGTTTTCGGACCTTGACGAAGCAGATCATTACAAGGTGGAAATTGCTGCTGAGGGTTTAAAGTTTGATCCAGATAGATTGGTAAGGACTGCCTCTGGCGGTGAGCGACGTCGAGCTGCATTAGCAAAGCTAATGGCCGAGAACCCGGAGCTTATGTTACTTGATGAACCTACCAACCATTTAGATATTGAGGCTATTTCGTGGCTCGAGACTACGCTTCGCGAAAGCCGCAACAGTTTTGTGGTGATTTCGCACGATCGTACTTTTTTGACAGAACTCACCCGATCTACTCTTTGGATTGATAGAGGTTCTGTGCGGCGGTTAGACCAAGGGTTTGGGTCTTTTGAATCTTGGCGAGATAAGGTTTGGGAAGAGGAAGATGATCAACGACATAAATTAAACCGCAAAATTAAGGCTGAGTCACGCTGGGCAGTTGAAGGTATTTCAGCGCGGCGGAAGCGTAATATGGGACGTGTTCGGGCATTGGAGGAGTTGCGTGCAGAACGTGCATCTCAAATTAAACGCCAATCAAATGCTGCAATGGCATTAGATTCGGGAAAAAAGTCTGGTGTAAAGGTAATAGAGGCAAAAAATTTAAGCCTTGCCTTTGGTGAATTTAAAATTTTTGATAATTTATCATTAACGGTACAACGCCAAGATAGGATCGCAATTGTGGGTCCAAATGGGGTTGGTAAAACAACTCTAATTAATACATTAATCGGGCAACAAAAACCTGACTCTGGCACAGTAAAACTCGGCACAAACCTTAAGATTGCAATGTTTGATCAGGGACGCTCACAGCTTGACCCAGCGCTTAGTCTTTGGGAGGCTCTTACAAGTGACCCTAGTATGGCGGTTTCCGGAAGCTCTGATCAAATTATGGTTCGTGGATATCCTAAACATGTGGTGGGGTATCTTAAGGATTTTTTATTTGCAGAGGAACAAATGAGGGCTCCCGTCCGATCTCTTTCGGGAGGAGAAAAAGCTCGGCTAATCCTAGCTCGATTAATGGCACAGGAGAGTAACTTTCTTATTTTAGATGAGCCAACAAACGATCTAGACATTGAAACGTTAGACCTTTTACAGGATGTGCTTGGGCAATATGATGGAACGGTACTTCTGGTAAGCCACGACCGAGATTTTTTGGATCGTGTTGCGACTACCACGATTGCTTTGGAAGGAGCAGGCAAAGCAATTGTTTACGCTGGTGGTTGGAGTGACTATCAGGCGCAGAAACCAAAAATAGAAACCACGGAACCAAGAAAGGTCAATAATTCTCAAAAAGTTGAGAGATCAAAGATTAAGACACAAAACAATCCCATAACTTTCAGTGAGAAACACCAGTTAAAGATATTGCCCAAAAAAATTGAACGTTTGGAGGCAGAAATTAATAAACTCGAGGAGTTTTTAAGCCAACCAGATTTATTCAAAAATTATCCAGTGAAATTTAAAAAGGCAACGGAAATCCTAATTGAGCGACAAGAAAAATTGTCTTTAACTGAGTTGGAATGGTTGGAATTAGCGGAAAAAGTGAGCCACTAAATTTGCATGTGAGAATTAAGATAGGTGGATATTAAATCGTTTTCGTATTTCAGCGTCCACCATTGGGTCCAGGGATGCTGGTGTTGGAGCGTTGATTAACTTTTCCTTTCGTAAGGTTGCGTTTTTTAATAGATCAGGACGATTTTTTTCATCCCACTCTTTTGGTGAACTGCGGTCTGCGAGTGTTGGATAGAAATACTCAGTTTGCATTAATGATAGGGTCTGATCGGAACCGAGGTAATGTCCAGGTCCGCCTAAACATGTGCTTCGCATGGTTTCTAGGCCAACAGTTTCTTCATTCACTTCGATGCCCCGAACACAACGCATCGCCTGGCCTAAAAGGTCATCACCCAAAATCAGCGATTCATGACAAAAGCCTAATAATGAGGCGTGCATTCCTGCGGCTTCATAAACCATATTTAAGCCCGTTAAACCTGCCATAACGTTTGACATTGCCTGCTCCCAACCAGCCTGCATATCCGGCAATTTGGCGTCTGCAATCCCAGCTGCAGCTCCACCTGGCAAACCATAATAGTGGTGCATTTGAGCACAACCAGCCGTCAACAAAGCCTGCTCTCCCGAACCACCTGACATGGCGCCAGTTCTAAGATCAGAGACAAATGGCCAAGTTCCAAAGATGGTTGGGTGTCCAGGTTTAATTGCATTAACATATACCATACCAGCCAAACATTCTGCGACCGCCTGGACAATTGCCCCAGCGATTGGGGCAGGGGCCGTAGCGCCTGCTTGGCCCGCACTAAGAAGTAAAATTGGCATCCCACCTTCTATACACTTCTCCATTACTTGGCAGCTTTCAGTCGCAAACTTCATCGGCGGAACAACAAAACAGTTTGAATTAGAGACAAATGGCCGATCTCGCCATCTATTTTCTCCGCCCGCTATCATATGTAACATTTCAAATGCGTCATCTACGAAACCTGGTTCGGTGAAAGAGGTCCCGACATGTTTTTGTGTACCGGTGGTACATGCATAAATTGTATTTAGATCCATTTCACGATTGTCAGGGATGTCGCGACAAACCATCGGCCGCTGCACAAAATGAATATTATCAAGGTGTTCAACTATTCGAGCTGCATTATGAAGGTCTTTTACAGTGGACTCACGGTAGCTTCGATTTTCTACATCTACCATGTGCACGGCGGCGCCTGCTGTTCCGTAATGTACTTTTTTTCCACTGAGAAGCATGTCGTGTTTTGGATTCCGACCAAATAGTGTAATTTCGCGATTTGCCGTTACCAGCATATCTTCTATCAAAGACTTTGGAAAACGTAGGCGGCCATCTTGGCCGTAAATAGCCCCAGCACCGACCATAATATCAATTCCGGATTGTGGCGCATCTGCTAGACCGATTTCCTCAAGTGCTGTCAGTGCAGACCTGTTTATTTTTTCCATATCTGATTGAGAAAGAGGATGGTAAGTTCCGCCTTCCATACCTGGCCTTATTGGTCGCATGGTATCTGATAGAGGAGCTGCGCGGGCGGCGGTGCGAGCTGCGCGGCCACCAGCTCGACGTTGGATTGTGTTGGTCATGGTGAGGTCCTGTAGTGTTAAAAGGTAAACAAAATTAATTCCTTACAACACAATGGGCCCACCTCGAGCAGCACGACCCCTGCATGCGCCAATCGTCTGATCTAAGAGACTAATTAACCACAAAACTGTATTTAGCTGATCATTCATACCCGAAGGGGTAAAATGTCTTAAACGACAATCTTTTCTATTTGCGACCTTTGTTCAAAAAACGTCAATTTTTTATCTGTTCCTCTGCAGCAAATCTTAATAATTCCTCCAATGCTTTCTTAAACTTTTCATCATCTACTGTCATTGCAACCCTGATATGTCCTTTAGCAGATCGTCCAAAACTCTCGCCAGGCATAACTGCAATATTTTTTTTATCTAGAAGCCTATTAGCAAAAACCTCACCAGTTAACCCTGTATTTCGTATGTCTAACATCATATACATTGCACCAGAACAAGGCACAGACTTGATGATTTTCTGCATGGCGATGAGTTTGACGGCGATTTTACGTCTGCGATCAAAGGGAGCGGCCACTTCCATCTCCAGTTTGCTTCCTTGGTTCAAAGCAAAGTTAGCTGCATCTTGAATATAGCCTGGAACCCCATAAGTCGTATGAGTTGCTAAGTTGATTAAATGCGTGATCACTGTCTCAGGGCCACATACCCAACCTACACGACTTCCCGTCATCGCATGACTTTTAGACATGGAGCCTATAACCAGAGTGCGGGGTTCCATTTTGGGCAAACTGCGCGGACTAATATGTTCTCCTTCCCAAACTTGGCTGTCATAGACTTCATCTGATATCAGCCAGAGATCTTTTTGAATGCAAACCTCCACGATTCCTAGCCAAGTATTTTTGTCATAAACAACACCGGTGGGGTTGTTGGGTGAGTTAACTAATAAACACTTTGCGCCATTTGCGGCTAACTGGATTTGATTTTTTTGAGGTTGGAAATTATTTTCTGGAATGCACTCAATAGAACGATTTATAGCACCAACGGCGCGAAGGGTGCCGGGGTAAGTAGCATAATAAGGATCACAGTATAGCGCAACATCACCCGGATCTAGTACGGCCAGATGTGCCGCAAATAATGCAGCTTGGCCGCCGGGTGTAATTAGTATGTTGGCGGCTGTTGTCGATACCCCCGTTCTTTCGTTTATCCGTCGGGCAACTGTTTCTCTTAATTCATCCGTTCCTGGCACAGCGGCATAACCAGTATTTCCCGCCTGAGCGGATCTATACATTTCTGTTAAAATATTTAAGTCTGTGCCAATATCATGCTCTCCAATAGTCAGTTCTGTAACAGAAATGCCAGACTTCTTCATCCTGCGAGCTCTGTAAAAAACATCCCATCCATCTGTCCCGTCGCTTGTTAAAGCAACCATGCGATTAGCTATTTCCATATGTCTAGCTGGCCGTTTTAGTGTGGATTTGTCAAACTTATTTTGGTGCAGCAACCAAAACACATTCTGCCGGATATTTTCATTTACTATTAGTTGATATAGACAACGTTTGGTATTTGTTGGGAGAACTGTTTCAGTGATTAGCTTTTATTTTAAATGTGTTTCATAGCAAAAATATGTCGCAATTCCGTTCAGGACGTTCAGGAACTAATTAATGACACAAATTAGACTTTATAATTCAAAAACTCGGCGCAAAGAAGAGTTCACCCCTCTGAAAAAAGAGAACGTGCGCATGTATGTTTGCGGCCCTACGGTCTATGATCGAGCACATCTTGGAAATGCCAGACCAGTGGTTGTATTCGATATACTCTTTAGACTGCTTCGCGAGGTTTTTGGCGCCGAAAATGTAACTTATGCGCGCAATTTTACTGATATAGACGACAAAATTAATGCTCGCTCATTGGCAACTGGTCGTTCGATATCTGAAATAACTGAAGAAACAATAACTTGGTATTTAGACGATATGCGAGAGCTATCAACGCTCGATCCTAACTTAATGCCACGAGCAACTTTGTACATCTCGCAAATGATTGAGATGTCAAATAATTTAATTAAAAAGGGACATGCTTACGTCGCGGAGGGTCATGTGCTATTTGATGTGGATAGCTGTCCTGACTATGGTGTTCTATCAGGTCGAGCCATTGAGGATATGATCGCAGGGTCTCGTGTTGAAATTGCCCCCTACAAGCGAAACCCATTGGATTTTGTATTATGGAAGCCATCCAGTGGTGAAACACCAGGATGGGAAAGCCCATGGGGGTTTGGACGACCAGGATGGCATATTGAATGCTCTGCGATGGTTCAAGAACACTTTGGTGAAAGTTTTGACATACATGGGGGTGGCAATGACTTAATTTTTCCACACCATGAAAATGAAATTGCTCAAAGCAAGTGTGCCCATCCAGGTGGCTCTTTTGCCCAGTTTTGGATACACAATGAAATGTTGCAGGTAGAGGGTAAAAAAATGTCTAAGTCGTTAGACAATTTTTTTACAGTTAGGGATTTACTAAATGATGGAATTCCAGGAGAGGTCGTTCGATTTGTACTGTTGTCGACACATTACGGAAAACCAATGGATTGGACCCAAAAGAAGGTTCGGGACGCAACATTAACCCTGCGTAAATGGCATGCACTGGTTGAGAATGTGTCACCGGCTTTGTTAGATGACGTTATTTTGCAGAATGTGTCTAATGATTTAAATACACCAGGTGCTTTAGCGAGGATGCATGAGTTAGCAAAGTCTGGATCAGTAGAACTACTTTTGAGCGCTGGTCAGTTTCTTGGATTATTATCTCCAGATGAACATTGGTGGTTTCCAAAAGAACCAGATAACACAGTGAAGAATAAAGTTGAATCTCTTTTAGCTTTGAGAACTAAAGCGAAGGTTAATCGTGATTTCTTAAAAGCTGATTTGATCAGGTCACAACTATTGGATGCTGGCATTGAGGTGGTTGATCAGCCTGGTGGATTATCTAGGGCAGTATTTTCTAGTGTCTTTGACCCAGAAAAACTTGGATGAGTATACAGGCTTGTGCAAATTTAGTGGCACGTGCGGACCCTGATCGGTTTGCAGCGGCCATGAGTGCAAGACTGCAAGCAAGAAAAAAATTATTCCCTATCTATGCTGTAGCGGTTGAAGTCGCCAGAGCACCTTGGATGACAAAAGAACCAGTGATTGCTGAGATGCGTCTTCAATGGTGGCGTGATGCCCTTGAGAGTATTCAAGAAGGCAGGCCTAGGAGGCATGAGGTTGTGGAATCTCTTGCTATTGTATTAACTGAGAAGGGAGCTGAAGCACTTGACAAGATGATTTTGGCGCGGCGATGGGACATCCACAAAAGAGGATTTGATAGTACAGACGCTCTTTTGAATCACGTGCGCGATATTGCACTTGGACCGCTTGTTGCTGCACTGGATGGTTTGGGAGATCTACCTACTGAGATGACAGCTGTAGAAAACTTGGCGAAGCAGATTGGCTTAGTGCGGTTTTTACGCGGTATAGCGGCACTTATTGAACTGAAAGTACCAGTTTGGTCAAATAATGAAAAAGTAAATATTTACAGTGATATGTGCAACGAAGTTTTATCTCTCCCTTGCCCAACATTAAACTCCCCTGCATTCATTGAGAGTGCCAATTGTAAAAGGGTGTTACAGTTCGTATCACGCAACCCTGGATCAGTAGAAATCGGAGCGATCCCAGCCTTTCCTCTTACTTCGACTCTATCTCGGATGTTAATTGCCTGGCGTAATAACTAAACTAGCCTTTTTTTAATAATTGTTAACCATAAAACGGCTGTGCCAGATAATAAAAGAAAAGGTGTCATCGCGTAGTTAACAGCAGCCCAGCCCTCTATTACAGTTCCACCTGCACAGTTCATGAGCCCCCCTGAAGCCAAAGATGCAATGGTTACACATCCAAACACTATTGCATCATTTAAACCCTGCACACGGCCCCGTTCATGCGGGGCATAAGAATTAGTTAACAAAGTTGTGGCACCGATAAAACTGAAGTTCCAACCGATACCAATTAAAATAAGTGCTAAAAAGAAATTAGTAAGTTGTACGCCGCTCAGCGCTACAATTCCAGCAGCCGCAAGAATTAATAGGCCAATACCCATTATTTTTTCAACTCCAAATCGGTTAATTAAATGGCCGGTAAAAAAGGAGGGTAGAAACATCGCTATGACGTGTGCAGACACTATGTCGTTCGCATTATTCTTTGTAAAACCACACCCAACTACGGCCAAAGGCGTAGAGGTCATTACTAGGTTCATCAATGAATATGCCACCATACCGCATACGATTGAAACTATAATACGTGGATCGCTTAATAGTACGGTATAACTACGTGGGGGTTGGGACGCTGCTATCATAGTTGGGTGTGACGTACCTTTGGGAAGGCGCAACAAAAGAAACAAAAACATCCCCACCAAATTAAGTCCTATTATAACTAAGTAACTTCCTAGAAAAGGGACAACCAAAGCATCTATTACTACTTTATTAAGTTGTGGTCCTATTATTGCTGAAATCAATCCACCTGCCATAACATAAGAAATAGCTTTAGGACGAAAGGCTTTTGACGCTATATCGCTAGCTGCAAACCGATAAAAACCCTGTGCTGACATGTAAGTTCCGGTTATAAACGATCCAAGAAGAAATATGTTGAAAGAACTGATATATAGACCATAACCTGAAACTAAGGCACCAAGAGCGCCGGCTATGGCACCAACAAAAAAACCAAATTTTCGGCCCCGTTTTTGCATTAGAGCCGAAAGCCATGGTGCAGTGGTCATTGAACCAAAAACTATTAAAGAAATTGGCAAAGTAGCAAAGCATAAATTTTTTGTGAGCATTCCACCGGCCAGGCCACCAATCACAAATATCATAGGCAATTGGCAACCTAAAATAGCTTGTACCGCAATGAGAACAGCAACATTTCTTTTCGCTTGCTCATCATTAAATACTATTTCTGTCATCTCTTTCCCTATGCGAGTTTTATATGCCACTTATAATATGAGCAAAGGAACCAAATGTTTGTCCGCTACATAACCCCATATTTGGTAACTGCACATTGTCTGCATCTTTTGCAGAAAATAGTGGAAATCCTTTTGCACTTAGTGTGCTTGCATAATGAAATTCATGCCCACGTAAGGGCCCTTCAAAATGTGGGCCAAGGGGTGACAGTTGACGATATCCGAGGTGTAACTTTCGATCTGCGAAGCTAGTTTCTAAATTTAATAGCCCCAACATTTCATGACTGACGCCATGTTCGTCTATAATAGCATCACCCAAAGTCATATATCCACCACATTCTCCATAAATAGGCGTGTCGTTGGCAGCATGTCCTTTAATTGATGATTTAAAACGTTGAGCTGCTGCAATCTGACCAGCATGAAGTTCTGGATATCCCCCTGGTAAAAATATAAAATCTGCGTCCTTTGCAACCGCTTCATCTGCAACTGGAGAAAAAAATGAAATACTTGCACCTGCCAAACGCCAAGACCGTAGGTGATGTGGGTAACTGAATTCAAATGCAACATCGCGTGCGACTGCAATGCGTTGACCTGGTGGCTTTTTGTTTTCTTGGGCTTTCAGTTTTGGCTGTGAGGTAAGCTCAGTCAGAGTTTGGAGGTCTAGGCTTGGCGCTAAGGCCTCCGCGACGGTATCAATCCAATGTTCTAAGTTTTGGTTTTCACTGGCCTGCACCAACCCTAGATGTCTTTCAGATAACGAAAATATGTTGGATTTAAACATAAACCCTAATAAAGGAACATCAATTTTAGAAAGCGCCGCACTAAGTATATTTAAATGCCGATCGCTTGCTACGCGATTTAGTATAACACCAGCTACAGTTACGTGATTGTCAAAGCTTTTAAAACCTTGCACCAGCGCGGCAATAGAATGCGCTGTTTTTGCTGAATCAATGACCAAAACCACTGGTAATGATAGAATTTTAGCTAAATCAGCGGAGGAGCCCACACCAGATACACCGGCACCATCAAAAAGACCCATTGCCCCCTCAACGATTAAGTTACCGCTACCCGCTAGGGTTTCAATTTCTTCTTTTCTCATTGCCCAAGCGTCGAGGTTGACAGAATTTTCGCCAGAAGCCACTTCATGAAATTTTGGATCAATATAATCGGGGCCAGATTTAGCGGGTTGATACTTAACTGCTCTTTTTCTTAGCAGGCGCATAATTGCGAGTGTGATAACTGTCTTTCCTGCTCCAGAATGTGGTGAAGCAATCAAGAAACGTATCATGCGCTCTCAGCAGGGCGACCACGGCCAAGTGGATCTAAGTTTCGAGGAGACTGCCCTAATTCTATTGATTTCCAATCTAATACCTGCCGCATTAACACTGATCGTCCCACGCAGATAATTGCTGGAGGTTCAATTTTATGAAGTTTTGCATCGGAAACTGCGTTTCCTAGTGTGCTTTCGACTACCTGTTGGGTTTCCAAGGTTGCTGAGGTAACAAATGCTAAGGGTTCTGACGATTTGCGGCCCGCAGCCATTAACCGATCAGTAATTTGCGAAATATGTCTCATCCCCATGTAAATAACTATTACCTGACTACCCTTAGCTATCCCATTCCAGTCAATTGAGCCGGGAGTGTCACCAGATTGGTCATGCCCTGTCACAAAGGTTACGGATTGATTAACGTCCCGATGGGTGACGGGTATGCCAGCATAGGCAAGGCCACCAATACCAGCTGAAATTCCTGGAATTATCCTAATTGGAATACCGTGTTGTACCAGCGTTTGGGCTTCTTCGCCGCCTCGGCCAAAAACGAAAGGATCCCCCCCTTTAAGCCTTAATACTTTTCTACCTTTGCGAGCTAATTCAACTAGCTGTAGCGAGATATCACGCTGTTTTGCAGATGGCTTTCCACCCCTTTTTCCAGCATAAACAAGCTCAGCATTTGGTGCCCATTCTAAAATCTCTGTACTTACTAAAGCATCGTAAACTACAACATCAGCCTGTCTTAAGGCACTTAAGGCATGTAGGGTTATTAGCCCCGCGTCACCTGGGCCTGCACCACACAACCACACCCAACCTGATTTTAATTCAGGCCAGTTTGATGAGGGCAGGTTAGGTGAATCGGTCATAAATTACTTATGCATAAAAGAGGTCCTATTTAATAGAGTACAAACGACTTACGGTTTGTGATTGGCGGCATCAAATGCTTTGCTATAATGGAATTATGAAAAAGACTCCAAATAGCCCGCTTCGACGTGGTTGGACAACCGGTGCATGCGCCACAGCAGCAGTCCGTGCTTGTCTTGAGCAGTTGTGGGGAAGTCACCACATTGCAAAAATCCAAATAACCTTGCCCCGGGGAGAGCAGCCTTCATTTGCCATAGCACATAGAGATTCTGGAGAAGACTGGGTTGAAATTGGAATAACAAAAGATGCCGGTGATGATCCAGATGTCACACATGGCGCACTCATTATTGCAAGGGTAAGTGAAGGCGGTTCAGGAGTCACATTTTATGCTGGTGAGGGAGTTGGATACATAACTAAAGCTGGCCTCCCTATAAAAGTAGGAGAGCCCGCTATAAATCCAATCCCTCGGCAGATGATGGAGGCACAAGTTATAGAACTTTCCAAGAGTTATAAAAAAAATCCAAATATAAAAATTACAATAAGTATTCCAGGAGGGGCTGAGCTTGCATTAAAAACCTGGAATCCACGGTTGGGCATAGTTGGCGGACTTTCAGTTCTTGGAACAACAGGGATAGTTCGCCCATTTTCATGCGCTGCCTGGATTGCCTCCATCCATCGTGGTATTGATGTGGCGTGGGCTGAAAAATCTGAACATGTAGCCGGATGTACTGGTGCTTCCTCGGAGCGGGCAGTCCAGGCGCTCTACTGTTTGCCTGAAACAGCTATGTTAGACATGGGGGATTTTGCTGGTGGTTTGATGAAATACCTTACAAAAAAGCCTATTCCAAGACTTACCATTGGGGGTGGCGTTGGAAAGATGACTAAGCTTGCCCAGGGTGCGCGTGATCTGCATTCAGCCCGTACCCAAGTTGATTTTAATCATCTAGCCGACGTCATGGGACAACCCAATTTGGCTCACGTAAATACAGCTTTGGAGGCATATAGCTTAGTAGGCTCAAGCATGGCAGAATGGGTTGCAAGTGAAAGCTTAAGAAATTGTAAAGTTATTCTAAAAAATGATAAAATTAATGTAGATTGTGTGGTGATTAATCGGACTGGTCAAATTTTGGCACGCACATGACCCTTTTAATCTTAGCTGGAACAGCTGAGGCGCGTGACCTTGCTAAATATTGTGCGGCGACAAAAATCCCTGCCCAGGCCAGTCTTTCTGGTGCGACACGAAAACCGTTGCCCTTAGCTGTTCCAACGCGTCATGGTGGGTTTGGCGGCGCTGACGGATTTAAAACGTTTATTAAAGAACAAAACATTAGTGCAATATTGGATGCCACCCACCCATTTGCTAGTTTTATAACCGAACGGACTTTCCAAGTTTCGCAAGAGTTGGGCCTACCTATGATGAGATATGACCGACCAGAGTGGAAACCCAGTGAGGGTGATAAGTGGACATTTATTAATGATGAATCAGAGGCAATAAATTATATTTCGTCGCATCTAAATGTATTTCTAGCAACAGGCCGACAAAGTCTCTTAAAGTTTAAAAATATCTCAAATTCTAGACTTTATTGCCGTCAAATTGATCCCCCAGATATGCCTTTTCCATGGTTGAATGGAACCTTTATAATCGGGCGACCACCGTTTTCTGAAGCTGCTGAAAAAGCGCTTTTTTTAAAGTTGAATATTGATGTATTAATTGTAAAAAACTCTGGAGGTTCAGCAAGTCGTACTAAACTAGATGCGGCTCGCAGCCTAGAAATGCCAGTTTTGATGATCAACCGACCATCTCCAACGCCAGCTTCAACACTAAGGTCGTTGACTGAGATTAAAATTTGGTTGGATAACTTGAATAATTAATGCTGATTAAAAAAAACCGTAGTTTAATTAAATATATTCTGACTGATAATTAAAATTAGAATGTAATTTGGTTCTAGATTTAATTTTCACCATTAGTCCGTTGCAGCAATTTTTGTATCAGCATATGACAATACTATAATTAGAATAGAGATGTGTAATGACCCGCATTTTAAAATCAGATACTCGGATGCCAGACAGTGGCACCATTCATAGTGCAGTCATATTTCTGCATGGTTATGGTGCTAATGGAGCAGATTTACTTGGGTTGGCAGATATGTTGGCGGAGCACATGCCAGATACGCTATTCTTGGCACCAGATGCTCCAGAAGTGACCTCAATGTCTGCCACCGGTCTGCAGTGGTTTCCAATTCCCTGGATTGATGGGTCATCAGAAGAGGATGCCTTAATCGGCTTGCGTTCGGCCACACAAGATCTGGATTCATATTTAGATGGAGTTATGATTGACTACGATTTGTTACCGGAACAGGTTTTGGTTTTTGGATTTTCCCAGGGAACCATGATGGCTCTGCACGTGGTGCCACGGCGAGAAGATCCAATTGCAGGAGTTGTGGCCTTTTCGGGCAGACTTTTAGAACCTGAGGCATTGGTGGAAGATGCCACCGCTTTTTTTCCAATATTGCTGGTACATGGTGACGAAGATGATGTTGTGCCAGTGGAGTCATTGCCTAAGGCTGTTGAAGGCCTTCAAGCTGCCGGATTTAAGGACGTATATGCGCATATCATGAAAGGCGGGGCGCATGGCATAGCTCCAGACGGGTTGCAAGTTGCACTTGCCTTTATGCGTCAACAACTTGGGATGGAATAGAAAAACACAATACTAAACTAGATACAGGGCGTGTTTGACTAAGGGAACTAGATGTAGTGTAGTAATGGGATGAAACTTGCCAAATGTTTTTGGGGAAATTTACTTATATTGGTTTGGGGCGGTTAGAATGGGCGAGGATTTTAGAACAGAGTTTGTTAGAGATGTAGCTTCATTGAAGCAAAAGCCCGCTTTAGTTTTAAACGCAGACTATAGGCCTCTTTGTTACTATCCGCTATCTCTATGGAGCTGGCAAGATGCGGTTAAAGCAGCGTGGCTTGATCGAGTTCAAATAGTTGCGGAATATGATGATATTGTAAGATCACCAACGACTGAGATCCGTATTCCCTCTGTAGTCGTTCTCCGAGACTATGTTAAACCAAGGAATACCGTAGCATTCACACGGTTTAATTTGTTTTTGCGAGACGAATTTTCCTGCCAGTATTGTGGGGCACTTGGTGATTTGACATTTGATCATGTAGTTCCTCGAACCCACGGCGGTGTCACAAGCTGGGAAAACGTTGTTGCGGCTTGCTCCACCTGTAATCTTAAAAAAGGATCGCGGGGCTTGAGGCAAACGGGTATGAATTTACGTAAAATAGTAAAACAGCCGAAGGCGGAAGAGTTGCGCAATATTGGACGAAAATTTCCACCAAACCACTTACACGAGAGTTGGTTTGATTTTTTATATTGGGATGCTGAATTGAAGGCTTAAGGTGAACAGCTTGCTTCCCCTAAAACACAAAATTTACTGCATGTAGCGTGGTTTAACGAGACCTCTACCTCTGCTTCCTTTAGGGTATGGCCCAATTCGAACTCACTGCTCGTAGTAATTAGGGTACATGCTAGAACCACTGGTTTTTCCATACCATTTCGTTTAACTACCATGCGAGAGTAAGAGCACATAACGGTCTCGGGATCTTTTTTTAATTTACTCCAGCAGTCATTTGTAATTTCAGGTGTTTCGATATTTTCGTTTATCTCAGGGAATAAAATTGTGTCGGTCGGGTCATGTGCGTCAATTGCGTATTTTCTTTTTTTGAAGAGTTTGCTAAAACCTGACCGTGTTTCTAACTCTGTTTCACCCCAGATTGTTCGTCCAGCCACGCTCGTGCTAATATTTGTGTCCCGTAACCAATCCATTCCATGCAATGTTTTTTCGAACGCGCCTAATCCGCGTTCTGTATCGTGCTGTATTGCTTTGAAGTGATCCAAAGAAATGCGTAATTTTATTTTATTAGGAAATAATTCATTTAGCTTTATTAGGCCTTCTTTTATATTTTTGCGCATCATGGGTTGCATTGCATTAGTTAGAATTAAGACCACATAGTTTCTGTCCAGACAGCTCTCTATAATTTTAAGAATTTCGGGATTCATGAAAGGTTCACCACCGGTCAAACCTATTTCACCAACTGGCCATTTCCGAGTAACTAGTTGATCCAAATATTCACTAACTTCGTCTGCAGTTATGTAAACCAAGGCATTATTAGTTGGACTACTTTTAATATAACAATTTTGGCAATTAATATTACAAAGGGTGCCAGTGTTAAACCAAAGTATTTTAGGACTTTTTAGGGCAACACGAGCGCGGCGATCACCGCTTTCTGTAATCCATGGATCTTCAAATTTACGCCTATTTTTTTGCGCGTTTGTATCAAACATGCTAAACTCTTTATATCTCTAAATAATTATTGTAACTTAGCCACTGCAGTTGAGCTAAAAAAATTAGGAAGTAAATACACCGCGACAGCGAACATATTTTCATGTTGCTCTGGAAAAATCTAGGGAGCCTTTGTAAGACTTCGTTAGCGCAAACAATTAGAAGGTTTCCTAAATGGCTTCTCGTATAATTCCAGTTGATACCTTTGACTTAGTAATTTTTGGGGGCACCGGTGATCTTGCTCGCCGCAAAATACTGCCTGGATTGTTTCGCCGTTTCTGCGCCTCTCAAATTCCAACAGAATCCCGAATTGTTGGAGTTGCTCGGACGCACCTTGAAAAAAAAGATTATCAATTGTTAGCCCGAGACTCAATTACTGAGTTTAGTGAAAACCGTGTAATCAACACAGAATATCTGGCGAAATTTTTGGAGATGCTCGACTACATAAAAGTTGATGCTCGGGGTGAGGACGGTTGGGAAGAATTAGGAGAGCTTGTCAGAAAAGATGTTGTTAATGCATACTACTTGTCGGTGGGGCCTGATTTGTTTGGAGAAATTGCCTCTCGTTTAAATAAATGGAACATCGCGACCCCGGAATCCAGAGTAGTAATTGAGAAGCCATTTGGACATGATTTATCGAGTGCAAAAAAATTAAATAAGACTCTATCACAATATTTTAGTGAAAACCAAATTTATCGTATCGACCATTATCTGGGCAAAGAAACTGTGCAGAATTTAATGGCTGTTAGATTTGGAAATCTTTTATTCGAACCACTATGGAACTCACAATATATAGATCATATTCAAATATCTGTGGCAGAGACGGTGGGTGTAGGTGGGCGTGGCGCATACTACGATAAATCGGGTGCGATGCGCGATATGGTTCAAAACCACCTGATGCAACTATTGTGTTTAATTGCGATGGAGCCTCCTTCGCAATTTAATCCAAATTCTGTTCGTGACGAAAAGTTAAAAGTTATTCGAGCTTTGGCAGACGTTGAACCGCATCATATCGTTCGTGGTCAATACGACCTTACAAAAACAGAACAAAGTTATAGGCAGGATGCTGAAAACTCCCACAGTTTTACGGAAAGCTATGTTGCAATTAAAACAGAAGTTAATAACTGGCGATGGGCTGGGGTACCTTTTTACTTGCGTACGGGAAAAAAGTTGAAATTGCGCTCTTCTGAAATCGCAATTGTTTTTAAAGAACTGCCACATTCTATTTTTGAGAAAGCTGAGGGGGAGAAGCAAAACATTCTCGCGATTCAGCTTCAACCCAACGAGGGTATGACTTTGGACGTTACGATTAAGGAACCGGGTCCAGGCGGTATGCGGTTAATAAATGTACCATTAGATATGACTTTTGCCGAAGCTCTGGGAGACCATGGCGAAGATAATCCTGACGCATATGAACGCTTAATAATGGACGTGATCCGTGGCAATCAAACACTATTTATGCGTGGCGATGAGGTTGAAGCTGCCTGGATGTGGACCGATCCAATTATTAAGGCCTGGGAGAGCCGGAATGACGTACCAAAATTATACGACGTGGGTAGTGCGGGTCCCGAAGATGCAATGGCTCTTATTCAGCGCGATAATCGCCTATGGCGTGAAATAAAATAATGCGTTTCATAGATTATAAAACCTCAGAAGTTCTTATGCAGAGTTTGGCTAGTGCAGTAGAAGTAGAACTGAATGATGCAATTAAGAATAGGGGTGTGGCTACCTTTGTTATACCGGGTGGTACAACTCCCAAACCCTTTTTTAGGATCCTTAGAGATGCTAATATTGAATGGGACAAAATTACTATATTTCCCACTGATGAACGCTGGGTTAGCATGGAAAGTTCGCGCTCCAATGCGGGATTGATCCAAAGTCAACTGTTAACGGGTCGTGCCGCCGAGGCTAATTTTGTGCCATTGTATCAAAGAAATAAAACCTTGGACCAAGGAGCCTCATCATTAGCGGAGAGTATTTCCAATTATTTGCCCCTTGATGTGTTGGTACTTGGGATGGGTCTGGATATGCATACAGCGTCGCTTTTTCCGGGATCACCTGGACTGGCTTTGGCTCAAAGTGTAAATGCAGCTGAGGTGGTTCCAATTATACCACTGGATAAAGGTTTAGAACCTCGGGTCACTTTGAGTGCAAGGGTCCTGGAAAAAGCAGTCAATACTCATGTTTTAATTATTGGTTTGGATAAGAAAAATGCCTTAAAAGAGGCTGTTAAAAGAGAGCCTGCGTCGGCTCCTATTTCTCAATTTCTTCCAAATGCCACTGTGCATTGGAGTCCCGCTTAAGGATGAGTATGTTTCTAGAATTAAAAAATAATTTTTTATCCGTCGGTAAAAGAAGAATAGATACCCTAATTGATCAGGCGCGTATCAATATCTTTTCGGTAGAAACTGATGGCTTATTTTTCGACTACTCTAAAACTAATATTGATTTAGAAACTCGTAGTAAGCTTCTGGAATTAGTAATTAATACTGACGTAATAAGCAAACGTGATGCTATGTTCTCTGGAAAAAAGATTAATTTAAGTGAAGACAGAGCCGTGCTGCATACAGCATTGCGGAAGTCGACAGGTCAAGTGTTTGTTGATGGCGAAGACGTGATCCCGGCAGTGCTTAAAACTCGCACCCGAATGTTCGATTTTTCTGATGATGTGCAAACTGGTAAAGTTAGCGGGCAGGGTGGTAAATACACTGACGTTGTTAATATCGGTATTGGTGGTTCGGATCTGGGTCCAGCTATGGCTTATTTGGCTCTTAAACCATATAAAAAAGGGCCGAAGTGTCACTATGTGAGTAATATAGATGGAGCTCACATACACGATGTTCTGTCCGATCTTAATCCAGAAACAACTTTGGTAATTGTTGCTTCAAAAACCTTTACGACTATCGAGACATTAACAAATGCTAAAACTGCTTTTAAGTGGATGGCTGAAAGCGTTTTGGAACCCGGCACTCAATTTGTAGCTTTAAGTTCCTCAAAAGAAAAAACAGCAGAGTTTGGGATACCAAACAGCCAGTTATTTGGTTTTGAAGATTGGGTAGGTGGTCGTTACTCTTTGTGGGGACCAATTGGTCTAAGTTTGGTGATTGCTATTGGCAAAGAACACTTTTCTAACTTTTTAAATGGTGCACAATCTATGGATCTGCACTTTCAAAACACAGAAAAAAGTCAGAATTTGCCAATAATTATGGCTTTAGTCGGTATTTGGCATGCACAAATCTGTGGCTACACAACGCGGGCCATACTACCGTATGAGCAACGGCTCTCAAGACTTCCAGCATACCTGCAACAGTTAGAGATGGAGTCAAACGGTAAAGGTGTTGGAATTGAAGGTAAGGATTTACTGACAAAGTCAGGGCCAATTGTATGGGGTGAGCCCGGCACCAACGGGCAACATGCTTTTTATCAACTTATTCATCAAGGCACACATATCGTCCCGTGCGAATTCATGATTGCGAAGCAAGGTCACGAAGCTGAGCTCAAACATCACCATCAGCTTCTACAGGCAAACTGTCTTGCACAATCTCAAGCATTGATGTCTGGACGAAACATAGAAAAAGCGCGGTCTATGGCTGATAGTCTAGGTTTTTTAGGTACGGAATTAGAGCAACAGGCGCGCCAACGAGTATTTGAAGGTAATCGTCCTTCAACTACTTTAGTTTATCCAAAACTTACCCCCTTTTGTTTGGGACAAATAATCGCCCTGTATGAACACCGCGTTTTTGTGGAGGGTGTCATCTTGGGTATTAATTCTTTTGACCAGTGGGGCGTAGAGCTCGGCAAAGAGCTTGCAACAGAACTTGCTCCAGTGCTTGAGGGCAGTAATTCCGCCACACATTATGACCTTTCAACCCAAAACCTTGTTTCAAAACTTAGTAGTAAATGATGTTTTTTGACTTTAAAAAATCAGTTTTTGAAATTGGGATTGGGATTGGGTTTCTATTCGCTGCTAACCGGGTGAAAATGACACATTTTCATTTTGTAAAGTTAATGACATGTTTGAAATATCTATTTAGGATCAAATGCTTGTATAGAGTTCTTTTTTGTACTTATATTCTTATGGCTCAAACGGCAGTGGCTGCGGATTTACCTTCTCCGTTGACCGACAGCGACTTTCGTACCGTTGGGCGAGAAGAGGCAGAGTTGGGTCAGCTATTATTTTACGATCCAATTTTGTCAGGAAACAAAGAAGTTGCATGCGCAACTTGTCACCACCCAGCCTTTGGTACTGGAGACGGCCTTTCTTTATCACTTGGTGATGGAGGCAGTGGCCTTGGTCTAAGTCGCGTGGTTGATTTAAAGAACTTGCCTGAGCAGAGAGTTCCTCGGAACGCACAACCGTTGTTCAACCTTGGAGCAAAACAAATCCAGGTACTTTTCCACGATGGGCGTGTAGAAGTTGATACATCACGGAGTTCTGGGCTACGCACCCCTTTGGAAGATGAGATGGTAAGTGGGTTTGCCTCCATTATATCAGCGCAAACGATGTTTCCTGTGCTTTCGGGTGATGAAATGGCAGGTCATTATTCAGAAAATGAGGTTTCACAGGCTGTTAGACGCGGCATACTTACGGGTAAAAATGGTGCATGGGATTTGATCGCACAACGGATAAGCTCAATTCCTCAGTATGTTGAGCACTTTACTGATGTTTACAAACATATATCTAGCTCCAGTGACATTGCCTTTACTGATATATCAAATGCAATTGCATCATTTATGGAATTCGAATGGAGATCCGATACGGCGCCTTTTGATGCTTTTTTGAAAGATCAGAAACAGCTTACAGATGTGGCCCAAAATGGATTAAAACTTTTTTACGGTGAAGCTGGTTGTGCAGCTTGCCATAGTGGAGCGTTACTCACTGACCATGGTTTTCATGCAATGGGTCAGCCACAGATTGGTCCAGGAAAAGCAGCGCGATTTCAGTCACATGCGCGCGATGAAGGTCGGTTTCGGGTTACAGGTGTTGTTGCTGATAAATACGCTTTCCGTACTCCATCGTTACGAAATGTGGAATTCACTGGACCGTGGGGACACGCGGGTGCTTACAGCGATTTAAGCAAGTTTGTTACTGCACATGCTGACCCTCGTACTGCACTTTATAATTTTGAACGCTCTGGCGTTGTGTTACCTCGATTTGACACTTTAGATTGGCGTATCATGGATGAACCAACTGAGGTTGCTGCCATAGCGGATGCGGTTAGTGCTAGGGCCATACCATTAACATCTAAGGAAGTGTCGGAAATAATAGCTTTTCTGGGATCCTTGACGGACACAACGGCCCTTGCTGGACGGTTAGGTATTCCCAATTCTGTCCCAAGTGGTCTCGTAGTGCCAAACCCTTAGCGGTGCAGTTTGACCGTTTGATCAGCGTTAGCGTTGTGCGTGCTCACCGCGCCGTCTGGCCATGTGACTGTAATGTTGACAGCTGTTGAGGAGCCTAGACCAAAATGTAGTGGAAGTGACTGGCCACCGGCGTGTCCTCCTCCAATAGTTATTTGCTGGACGTCTTCACCAACCTTGACCAGTGCCCCCACTGCGTCAAAATTTCCGCCAACTTGAGTTAACTTTACTTTTAGCCAATGGCCTACTTTTTCTGTTTCATTGCGATAGATTTGTAGTGGTGCTCTTCTATTTAAAACTAAAATATCCAATCGTCCATCAAGATCAAAATCGGCTAAGGCGGCGCCTCTACTACGTTCTTTACTGGCGATGCCAGCTAACAGCCCAACCTCAACAAATGTACCATCACTTTTCTGTATAAGCAGGTTGTTTGGATCATAGATTGCATTTGAGGGCATTTGATCCACGTTTCCTTTTGAAATAAATAGATCTGAACGGCCGTCATTATTGACATCCCCAAATTGCGCATGCCACCCAGTTGAAGGGCGGCCATCATCCCCAAAATATGGCCTATGGGCATATGTACCAATCTCAAAAGGAGCAGCTGTATAGGTACCATCTTCTTGGGCTATTTGTAAAAGTTGGTCACCCATTGAGGTAAGGAACACTTCATCACGACCATCCCCAGTTATGTCACGGCTGGCAATTCCCATTCCCCATATTGAAACTTTTTTCCAACCATCGATTTCAGTTAGAAATCGCTCTTCAGCTATGTCCCACATTTGTTCATAACCATTGCGGACATAGTATTGACGATCATTTGATATTCTTAAACGCATTATACCACTTGCGTCTCGCGCAGCCAGCATTGACAGTGCACAAAACCCAGGTTCCAACTTCTGTGTGATGTAACCATCGCCAGTTGGCTCTAACATTTGATTACTATCGCAAGCAAAGAAGGGTCCGTCAGGGTCTCCTAAGTCAACATAATTTCCAATAACCATATGGGGTAATTTATCATCAGACCACCAGGCGCTGAATGCGGTAGACCATTGACTGGTATTTGGAATTTGAAATTCATTGGTAGCATCTACAAACTCACAATTTGCGTTCCCTTTTAGAACGACATTTGGACCTATTCGAAGGACAAAAAGGTCTATATGTCCATCAGCATTAATATCAATCGGATAGGCGCCAGTCGTATCAAATAAATCTGGGATATTAGACTTTATAAAATTAAATTCACCAGTATTCGTAAATAGCGCTGCAGGCTCGGTGCCACCGGCGGCAAAAAAATCAGGTAAACTATCGCCGTTGCAGTCCATCACGGCAACACCACCACCCACAAAGTGATTCCATTCGCCAGAATAGATGTGATGCGGCAAGTTATTTGAGAAATCTTTAAAAACAGGTGAAGCGTAACTCGGAGAGCAAAGCAGTACAAATATAATAATGAAGTTCTTCAATTTTTTCGACGTCCCTTTGACATTAAAAGTAGGCTTTTCAATCTCTTGGCCGGCCAACTTACCGAACCAGATCTTGTATGGTTTAAAACGTAATTTAAAACTAATTTGTTTGGGAAATAAATACATACCAACTAATACTCATTTACACTATTTATTATACATTATAAGACAACGCGTGTTTTATAATTTTGTTAAAACTAAATAATCCTTTAATTAATGCGTTAGCGCTAACTTTAAATAGAAAATTGGGAGAAAAAAATGAATAAACTTATTTTAGCAGCGGCCGTTGCTGCTGTTAGTATTACTAGTTCTGCAGTGTTAGCAGGCGGTAAATCAATCGGTGTATCTTGGGCTAGTTTCCAAGAGGAGCGTTGGAAAATTGACGAAGCTGCAATGGTTGCTGCTATTGAAGCGGCAGGTAATACATATGTGTCTGCAGATGCGGAATCTTCTTCAGCTAAGCAACTCACAGACATTGAAGCGTTGATCACACAGGGCGTTGATGCCTTAGTTATCAATGCTTGGGACAAAGATGCTATTGCTCCTGCTATTGAAGCTGCGGCAAATGAGGGTATTCCAGTTGTGGGATATGACCGTTTGATCGAGGATGTTCGTACTTTTTATCTGACATTCGATAACGTAGGGGTTGGGCGTATCATTGCAAAATCTGTACAAGCTGTTCAGCCTTCTGGTAATTATGCGATTATTAAAGGTGATCCAGGTGATCCAAACGCAATGTTCCTTTTACAAGGTATGATGGAAGTTATTGGTGACGACGTCGCATCTGGTAAGATCAAAATTGTGGGTGAGTCTTTCTCTGATGGGTGGAAGCCTGAAAATGCTCAAAAAAATATGGAGCAAATCCTAACTGCAAATAACAATAATGTTGATGCTGTTCTATCAGAAAACGACGGTATGGCTGGTGGGGTAGTTGCTGCACTTTCAGCACAGGGTCTTGTTATACCAGTTGGCGGTCAAGATGGTGATCTGGCGGCTATTAATCGTGTAGCCCGCGGTTCGCAGACAGTTTCAGTTTGGAAAGATGCTCGTGATTTGGGTAAAGCTGCTGGCGAAATTGCCTCCGCTTTGGCCGATGGAGTAGCAATGTCTGATATCAAAGGTGCCTCAATTTTTGATGGTGGCGAAAAGGGTATTGCTATCAATGCTATCTTGATGGACCCTACGCCGCTGACACGCAGCAATCTTAGCGTTGCAATCGATGGTGGCCACATCAGTAAAGCTCAGGCTTGTGAAGGTGCTATCGCAAATGTAGATGGCTGCTAATTAGCTAGGCTACTCGGCGCCGGTCCAAATGGACCGGCGCTATTTAATTGCTGTACAATGATTTTTTATTACTAAGTTTAAAAAATTTTATGGTAAAATAGTTACTACCTTCTCTAAGGGTATTTAACTCAACAAGCTAATAAATGCCTTGGATTACCCATGAATCATGACCCAAAACCTGAAAACCTTGCAAGCAACCAAATGGGTTTTCTAGCACGGTTTCTAAATGATACAGAAATAGATACCCGCCTCTTGGGGATGCTTGGAGCATTGGCCCTAATATGGGGTGGATTTCATTTCTACGGAGTCATTTTTAATAATTTTGGAGCTTTTTTAACACCCCGTAACCTTTGGAATCTCTCTGTTCAGACTTCATCTATTGGGATTATGGCTACTGGCATGGTTCTAGTTATTGTCACCAGAAATATTGATCTGTCTGTTGGATCAATGATTGGGGTTATTGCCATGGCAATGGGTCTCTTGCAGGTAGAAATATTGCCTCAAATTGTTGGAATTGGGCATTGGTCAATTTGGATCATGGCGGTAATTGTTGGTTTGATTTTTGGTGCTTTAATAGGTGCCCTGCATGGATGGTTAATCGCTTATCGGGAAATTCCAGCGTTCATAGTTACCCTTGGCGGACTAATGGTATGGCGTGGTATGGCCTTTTTATCTGCAGGCGGCCGGACTATATCCCCCGTAGATGGTACATTCGCTCTACTCGGTGGAGGACCTTATGGCGCCATTGGGGCATGGGGAAGCTGGGCTGTCGGATTAACAGCGTGCCTGGGCGTTGCGTATACAATTTACGCCGGACGTAAGTCACGAATTAAACATAATTTTCGTTTACGACCTAAATGGGCGGAAGCTATGCTAGCCATAATAGGGTGGTCAGCAATCATTGGGGCTGTGCTTTTAGTAAATTCCTACCCCTGGCCAAAAGGAATAGTTAAGCAATATGGGGCTAAAATTGGACAGGACTTGGAGGGTACTTTTATCAGTCATGGTTTTGCAATCCCAGTTTTGATTCTGGTTACTGTTGGAATTTTGATGACTATTTTAGTGACGCGCACCCGGTTTGGACGCTACGTCTTCGCTATAGGCGGTAACCCAGAGGCTGCAGCACTTGCTGGGATTGATACCAAATGGGTTACGATGAAAGTCTTTGCTCTCATGGGCATGTTAACAGCAATTGCCGCAGTTATCGCTTCGGCTCGCCTTAACTCGGCTACCAATGCACTGGGAACGTTGGACGAACTGTATGTGATTGCTGCAGCTGTGATTGGTGGTACATCGCTATCAGGCGGGGTTGGTAAAATTTATGGTGCTATTCTTGGAGCATTAGTAATGCAAAGCCTTCAGTCGGGTATGGTATTAATTGGATTTGACAGTGCTATACAAAGGATTGTTGTGGGGGTAGTACTAGTTCTCGCAGTTTACCTGGATATTTTGTACAACAAGCGTGTTAAGTGAGGCAACATACATGACTCAGAAACGTACGCCTCTCGTAAATTTAAAAAATATTTCAATTTCTTTTGGCGGTATAAAAGCGGTAGATGGAGTTAGTGTTGACCTTTATCCGGGGGAGGTTGTTGGCCTTCTTGGCCACAATGGAGCAGGTAAATCTACACTAATTAAATGCCTATCTGGGGCTTATCAGGCAGACGCTGGTGAAATTTTTATCAATGGCAAAAAAGTAATTATTAATAATCCGCGAGATGCCCGCGATCAGAACATTGAAACTATCTACCAGACACTTGCTTTAGCCGACAATCTAGACGCTGCATCTAATTTGTTTTTGGGGCGAGAACTGATAGGACCTGGCGGGTTTCTTGATGAAAGTAAGATGGAAGCAGAGACGCGCAAAATTATGGCACGACTTAATCCTAACTTTCAAAAATTTAGCGAGCCAGTTTCTGCTCTTTCAGGGGGACAACGTCAATCCGTCGCAATTGCCCGGGCAGTTTACTTTGATGCTAAAATCTTGATTATGGACGAGCCCACTGCTGCGCTTGGTCCACAAGAGAGTGAGATGGTGTCTGAGTTGATCCAACAACTAAAAAAGCAGGGACTCGGGATATTTCTGATCGAGCACGACATTCACAACGTAATGAAGCTATGTGATCGTGCCAGCGTTATGAAAAATGGTCTACTCGTCGGTACAGAGCGTGTTGGAGATGTTACCGAGGATGACATTTTATCAATGATAATTTTAGGAAAAAATCCAAAAGTTAAAGTCTAAACAATACTTGTTAAGTAGATATTTTTATTTAAGATAAAGAAAAGTTTTAAACTCACATATAAAACGTTTTGTAATAAAATCAGTTAACTGAGTTAAATAATAAAAATGAGTGCATTGTAAATTGGGCCGTCAACTTTTTAGATCGATTGATCTTCGTCATCCTTTTTTTGCTCCACTTTGGCGGAGGATTGCGCTTGTGATACTGCTAGCTTCTTGGACATTAATTGAAAGCTTGATTGGCCATGCTTTTTGGGCCGTTGTTATTGGGTGCTTGGGTATTTATTCAGCATATATCTTCTTCTTTAATTTTTCTTTGGCAGAAAATAATAATCGTCAAAAGGATGAGTTCTAGATTGCTGGATCACTTCTAAATTCAAAATCTATAACAAAAATTGAATATTTATACTATCTGAACATTGGTGGGCGGGCATCAATCCAGGTTCCACCTTGTCCTCCAGATTTTGCTACGGCAAAAACAGCTGCCATGGAACGTAACCCATCTTCAGCACGTGGATAAATATTAGCTGATGGATCAATGTCACGCCGCTCCTTTAGTGCCCGAATAGCCTCAGCCAAATCTGTATAGATATTAGCAAAGGCCAGTGGCATTCCTTCAGCGTGCCCAATAGTCACCCGTGTAGTTCTGTCAGCTTCTGGTGACAAGTTATCTTCACCGCGTTCAATTACCTGTAATCTCTCACCAAGCGGCATATAAAATAATTGGTTGGGGTGCTCCTGGGACCAACGAAGTCCACCCTTCTCTCCAAAAACCTGAATTCCCAAACCATGTTGCCGTCCAATGGCAATAGACGAGGTCCATAGACGACCTACCGCGCCTCCATCCATCCGAAAATTGACCATTGCATCATCTTCCAACTCACGTACTTCAATGCATGAAACAGTGTCTGCACTGAGCTTTGTCACATCCTGACCTGTCACGAAGCTAGCCATATGCAGAGCATGAATGCCACAATCTGCAAACTGGGCAGACACACCAGCTTGCGATGGATCGTAACGCCAACGTACACGCGGGTTATCTGAATCAGCGGCATCGGCATGATGGCCATGGGAAAATTCAGCATTAACAAGCCGTACTT
This sequence comes from Planktomarina sp., assembly GCA_017856985.1. Classification (GTDB taxonomy): domain Bacteria; phylum Pseudomonadota; class Alphaproteobacteria; order Rhodobacterales; family Rhodobacteraceae; genus Planktomarina; species Planktomarina karensis. The sequence goes on along the minus strand of JAFMEA010000002.1, from coordinate 22,349 downwards.
TGCCGATATCACCGCGAGCAACCATAGCTTTCATGTGGCGTACCAATGAATATCCTGAATAACCATAATTTACCGCACAAATTTTTTCCGTGGTTTTAGAAATTTTGACAATTTCTTCACCCTCTTCAACGGTCATCGTCATTGGTTTTTCGCATAAAACATGAAAGCCTCCCTCCAGAAAGGCTTTGGTAATTTCAAAGTGCGTAGAATTAGGTGTAGCAATGGTAACTAAATCGATTGGATCAGCATGTGCCTGTTCACCTGCAAGCATTTCTTGCCAACTGGGATAGGCGCGTTGCCCCAAGCCAAACGATTGGCCATACCGGATGCTTTCCGCCGGAATATGGTCTAAAGCGCCTGCCGTAAATTCAAACAGACCATCCAAGCTCGCCCCTAATCTATGTGCTGGCCCAATTTGACTGCCAGCACCACCACCGATCATTCCCCATTTTAATTTTTTCATTCGTGTGTTCCTTAGAAGCCAATGGATTTTAGATAGTTGCGATTGAGCTTTGCATCATTCAGTGGTGACGTGCTGCCGCTGGGATCACAGTCTTGCTCTACGGTGCACCAGCCATCGAAATTAGCACCCAACAGAAGCTGACGTACTCTCGGAAAATCCACATTGCCATCGCCGAGATTACAAAAAATTCCTTGGCCACAAGCATCATAGAACCCAGTACGGTTTTTCACAACATCAGCTTTAACTACTGGATCTATATCCTTAAAATGCATGTAATTTATGCGAGAAATATATTTTTCCATGAACTTTACTGGATCAAATCCAGCGTAGAGGTGATGGCCTGTATCGAAGCATATTCCAAGGATTTTTTCATCAATTTCACTTAGTAAGCGTTCTAGCTCTGGCTCAAAATCCATAAAGCCGGCCGCATGTGCATGAATTCCTACAGATAGACCGTATTCTTCCGTTCCCATCTTTGCTATTGTTAATATCCTATCACGAAATTTTTGCCATTCAATACTATCCATTTGCTCTGCTTCTGCGGCTCGACCCGCTGTTGGAGCTCGACGAGGTGAAATACTATCGATTAGTACCAGACGAGTGGCTCCATGCGCAGCTAGGGCTTTGCATGTACGAATTGAACCGTCCAAAACATCATCCCAACAATCTGGATCGTGAAATGCGCGAAAAACCACACCACCAATCAACTCTTGATTAAAATGATCCAATGCCTCAGATAAAACAATGGGGTCCTCTGGCATGAACCCAACGGGACCAAGCTCTATACCATTGTAGCCTGCTATTGCGTTTTCCTCTAATACTCGCCGCCAATCTGGATTGCGAGCGTCATTTGCAAATTCCACACCCCAAGAACAAGGTGCATTACCAATTTTAATCATTTTCTAGCCTCATGGGATTAATAGTCTTTAACATTAACCCAAGTTTTTGTAATACTTGAGTCATGGGCAGCGGTTACAATCCGATTTACCTCCATGCCTTCTTCAAAGGAGGGCCAGATTACGCGGTTTTCTGAGATTGATGTTAAAAAATCTTTAGCTTCTATTATAATTTGGTCCTGATAACCTGTGCCATGGCCTGGACCTTGGCAGAACTGAAGGTAGTCTGGATGGGCGGGACCAGTAAGAATTTTGCGAAACCCCCGTTCCACCTCAGGGCCCTCAGTAGTATATAGCCAAAGCACATTTTGATCTTCTTGATCAAAGCGAATGTGACCTTTGGTGCCATGGACTTCATAAGCAAAACCCATCTTGCGACCTGTCGCCACGCGGCTAAAAAACATATGTCCTTGGGCACCATTTTCAAAATAGCACATCATTTGAGCCTGATCGTCATTAGTTACAGCTAAACCATCTCTAACTTTGTGCACTGTTTCAACCGAAGCGCTAAGGCTCTCGATTGGTCCCATCAAAGTGTGAGCTGCGTTTATCATGTGGGGTGCCAAATCACCCATTGTACCATTCGCAATGCCCTGTGATCGCCACCCACCAACCTTTGGGTCAGCAAAAAAGTCTTCGGTCATTTCGCCGCGGAACCACGTCACATCACCTATGCGACCTTCCATTAAAAACTTTTTAATTTGCTGAGAAGCTGGGGTACGAATGTAATTAAAACCCACCATATTTGCAACGCCAGATGCCTTTGCTGCTGCGACCATTGATCGGCTTTCTTCCAAGGAACAGCCCAAGGGTTTTTCACATAATACAGGTTTTCCAGCATTTAATGCTGCAACAGCTATATCGTGATGGGTATGCTGAGGCGAAGCTATAACGATCGCTTCCACGGCAGGATCAAAGATTAAGTCTTTCCAATTAGATGTTGCCTTCTCAAAGCCATATGCATTTCGATAATGCTCTGCATTAGCTTCAGTTTGTGCACAAATTGTAACTAACCGAGGACGTAATACGGTTTGAAACACGCCAGCAACGGCGGAAAATGCTACGGAATGGGCTTTGCCCATGTACCCTCCACCAACTATTCCAATTCCAATACTGCTCATCTCAAAGCTTTCAAAGTTATATTTTAGATGTGTTTCGCGCATGATCAAAAATCATGGCATAGATACTTTTAACAACCTTAAAGTCATTTTGCCAAAGTCGATAAAATAAACGGACAACTGCTCTGTTTAGGGACATAATTAAGCACTCTAGCATCAATCCAAATAATTGTGACTCCTAGCGAGTATTTTCTGTCATTCTGCGCTTCACATACGTTTGAACCGAATTTATCATTGGGTCCATATGAGGATCTTCAAAAAAGTGACCGGACCCCTCAACTTCTTCATGCGTGATTGTAATGCCTTTTTGTTCATGAAGCTTGTTTACCAAGATAACTGTATCTGCAGGCGGCGCTACTCGATCTGCAAGCCCATTAATAATCAAGCCTGAAGCTGGGCAGGGGGCGAGAAAGCTAAAATCATACATGTTTGCTGGTGGACTTACACTAATGAAACCGGAAATTTCTGGCCGGCGCATTAATAGTTGCATTCCAATCCACGCCCCAAAACTAAAACCTGCAACCCAGCACTGCTTCGCGTTGGTATTCATAGATTGTAGATAATCTAAAGCTGAAGCGGCATCACTTAGTTCGCCAATCCCTTGATCATATTCTCCTTGCGAACGACCTACACCTCGAAAATTAAACCTGAGTACAGTAAACCCCATATTATAAAAAGCATAATGTAAATTATAGACTACTTTGTTATTCATAGTACCACCAAACTGTGGGTGTGGTTGCAATATAATTGCAATCGGCGAGTCCTTAGTCTTTTGAGGGTGGTAACGACCTTCTAGGCGGCCTTCTGGGCCGGGAAATATGACTTCAGGCATTTTATTCCTTTGGTATGTTTAAGGCCTAGCTTGGCTTGACGTTAGACAAGTGTCAGCTTAGAACCATTCTAAATCAGATTGCGGCTTCCCGCTCTAAGCACCGGACTACGCAACCGGCGAGGGTAGGTCAATTAATTTGAACTAAAAATGAAAATTCACCACCTAATGAGAGCGTGATTTGGCATGAAACTGTCTACCAAAGGTCGATACGGAATGGTAGCATTAGCGGATTTGGCTTTGCTAAATAGCTCTGAGTTGGCTTCGTTGTCTGACATTTCTCGCCGACAAGACATATCATTACCGTATCTGGAACAATTATTTGTAAAACTACGTCGTTACGGCCTGGTTGATTCTGTGCGTGGTCCAAATGGTGGCTACCGATTAGCTAGGCCCGCAACGGAAATTCGAATAGTAGATATACTGAAAGCTTTAGATGAAACCATGGATGCTCTTCATAAGGGAGCTGGTGCCTCAGGTGGGGTATCCGGCAGCCGGGCTCAAAGTGTTACCAATAGATTATGGGAAGTTATGAGTGCACAGGTTTATGTGTTTTTGCATCAAACTCGTCTATCAGACGTAGTTGAAAATACATTGTCGCCATGTCCAGCAGTGCCAAATTTGTTTGAAGTGATCGATTAATGCCAAAACGCATCTATTTAGACCATAACGCTACAACCCCTTTAAGGCCAGAGTCCCGTGCGGCAATGATTTCAGCACTTGACGTAGTTGGAAATCCTTCATCCATACATTTGGAGGGACGCGCTGCAAAGGCGATAATTGAGAAGGCTCGCTCTCAAATATCTAATGCTTTTGGTGTAGGGGCTCATGATATCGTTTTTACAAGTGGCGCGACTGAAGCTGCAGCTTTAGCCCTTCGCGGTCGTGAATTCGAAGCAGGGGGTATCGAACATGAGTCCGTTTCTGCCTGGGTTTCATCAGATTTAAACATTGAGTCCGGCAAAGTCACTGTTGAAACTCCAGAAAAAACAGCATTACAAATGGCTAACTCTGAAACAGGAATTGTTCAGGCTCTACCGAAAAATTTGGGCTTTAGCGATATGACACAGGCATTTGGAAAAATTCCAACGAGCTTTGCTTGGACAGGTGCTAACATGGCATGTGCATCAGCACACAAACTGGGCGGCCCAAGGGGAATAGGATGTTTGCTTTTGCAACCCACCCAAACGCTCACAGCTCAGATGCAAGGAGGTGGGCAGGAGAGGGGCCGACGTGCTGGAACTGAAAATGTTGTTGGCATCGCTGGTTTCGGTGCTGCTGCTGAGGCTGCGGCTAAGGATCTTGCTGAAGGAAAATGGCATGAAATTGAAAAACTTAGAAATATATTAGAAGAGACACTGGAAGCCAGCGGTAAACCTATTACCTTCATAGGCAAGGATGTCTCGAGGCTGCCAAACACATCGTGTTTTTCAGCTCCTGGTTGGAAAGGTGAAACACAAGTAATGCAGATGGATTTAGCAGGTTATGCCATATCGGCCGGATCTGCATGCTCATCTGGAAAAGTAAAATCTGGCCGAGTTTTAAAGTCGATGGGATATGAGGCCAATATCTCCAATTCCGCAATTAGGGTATCACTTGGTTTGTTAACAACAGAAATCGAAATTCAACAGTTTGCCACGACTTGGCTTTCTGCATACGACAGTTTTTTAGCGCGCAGGGCCGCTTGATAGGAATAGAAATGAATGATGTTCATGTAAAAGACGGTGTAGATTCAGAAACTGTTGAGGCAGTGAAAGCGCTTTCTGGCACCTATAAATACGGCTGGAATACAGAAATTGAAATGGAGTATGCTCCAAAGGGCTTATCTGAGGACATAGTCCGTCTGATTTCTGAAAAAAACAACGAACCAGAGTGGATGTTGGACTGGCGCTTGCAGGCATACAAACGCTGGCTCGAGCTTAAAGAGCCCAATTGGGCGATGGTAGATTATCCTTCGATTGATTTTCAAGATCAGTATTATTATGCGCGTCCCAAAAGTATGGTAGAAAAACCAAAGTCTCTAGACGATGTGGACCCAAAACTTCTTGAAACATATAAAAAACTGGGTATTCCTCTTAAAGAACAGGCTTTATTAGCAGGTGTTGAGGCTCCTGACGGTGAACGAAAAGTAGCTGTAGATGCAGTGTTTGATTCAGTATCAGTTGGTACCACATTTCAAGCAGAATTGAAAAAAGCTGGTGTAATTTTTTGTTCATTTTCGGAAGCGGTTAAAGATTATCCGGAGCTTGTTAAAAAATACCTTGGAACAGTGGTTCCAGTTTCTGATAACTACTACGCTACATTAAATTCAGCAGTTTTTTCAGATGGGTCATTTATTTACATTCCAAAGGGTGTTCGCTGTCCAATGGAACTCAGTACTTATTTTAGGATTAATGCTGAAAATACAGGCCAATTCGAACGCACCTTGATAATCGCAGATGAAGGATCTTATGTCAGCTATCTTGAGGGCTGCACTGCACCAAAACGTGATGTAGCTCAGCTGCATGCTGCTGTTGTAGAACTAGTCCTTTTAGACGACGCAGAGATTAAATATTCGACCGTACAGAATTGGTACCCTGGAGACGAAAGTGGCAAGGGTGGTATTTATAACTTCGTAACTAAGCGAGCTGATTGTCGTGGAGATCGCTCTAAAGTTATGTGGACACAGGTAGAAACAGGATCTGCAGTTACCTGGAAATACCCGTCCTGCGTTCTGCGGGGCAATGACAGCCAAGGAGAATTTTATTCGATTGCCATTGCCAATAACATGCAACAAGCGGACACCGGCACAAAGATGGTGCATTTAGGAAAGAATACTAAATCTCGTATAGTATCCAAAGGGATTAGTGCCGGAAAAGCGCAAAATACCTATCGTGGACTTGTTTCAATGCATCCAAAAGCAAAAAATAGCCGTAATTTTACTCAATGCGATAGCTTGCTAATTGGTGATAAATGTGGCGCCCACACAGTGCCATACATTGAAGTAAAAAATAATTCATCCCGAGTAGAACACGAAGCCACAACTTCAAAAGTGGATGATGATCAATTGTTCTATTGCCGTTCTAGAGGAATGGGTGAGGAAGACGCCGTGGCTTTGGTAGTAAATGGATTTTGTAAAGAAGTGTTACAGGCGCTTCCAATGGAATTTGCGATGGAAGCACAACAATTAGTAGCTATCTCACTTGAGGGTTCGGTCGGGTAATTGGATAATTATGAAGTTGAGTAAAAGTTTAATTTTTTAAGAATAACTTTTATTCTCAGTTTCTCACTTCCACTCTTTGCTATATGTAATAAATTGGGCCAAGACGGCCGTAGGAAAAATTAAATGCTAGAAATAAAAAACTTACATGTTCAGCTTGAGGAAGAAGATAAAAAAATCCTTAAGGGTGTAAACCTTTCTCTAGAAGCTGGCAAAGTACATGCTATTATGGGTCCAAACGGCTCTGGGAAATCTACACTTTCGTATGTTCTTTCCGGAAAAAAAGGCTACGAGGTTACAGCTGGTTCAGCCCATCTAGAAGGAAATGATCTTCTGGCCATGGCTCCAGAGGAGCGTGCGGCCGCAGGTTTGTTCCTAGCTTTCCAATACCCAGTGGAAATACCGGGCGTAGGAAACATGACCTTTTTAAGGTCTGCAGTAAACTCTCAGCAAAAATTGCGCGGGGAACCCGAAATGACGGCCGGGGATTTTCTTAAGGCTGTTCGGGCTAAAGCACAGAATTTAAAAATTGAACCGGATATGTTAAAGCGCCCCGTAAACGTTGGGTTTTCTGGAGGAGAAAAAAAGCGGAATGAGATTTTGCAGATGGCGATGCTACAGCCAAAAATGTGTATTTTGGATGAAACAGATAGTGGTTTAGACGTCGACGCGATGAAGTTAGTATCACAGGGCGTTAACGCCCTTCGGGATAACAAACGTACTTTTTTAGTTATTACACATTATCAACGCCTTTTAGACCATATTAAACCAGATATTGTACATATTATGGCGGCTGGAAAAATCATTACATCAGGTGGACCTGAACTTGCACTCGAAGTTGAAAAGAATGGGTATGCCGACTTATTGGAAGAAACGGCTTAATGGCTTCTTCACCGAGCAGCAACATATCCAAAAAGTTGTGTTTAGATGAAAGCTTGTGGGCTAATTGTGGCCAATGGATAAAAAATGCGCGACTGAGCGCCGCCAAACGTGTGGAAGGCCAAGGCTTACCAAAGCGTCGTGATGAGTATTGGAACTATACCCGGCCAGATGCCTTTCTAAAAGAGAAGATTGATTTTGACGTTGTATCAAATAAATCTTTTGATATATTTTCCAATAACTTATCGACAGTAATTGATTATGAAGATGGCGTTTTAAAAGAAAAAAAACTTCCAGTCATTCCAGGGTGTTCTATAGAAAGCTTGCAAGATGCTGCGAAGCTAGATGAACATTGGGCAGGTGCTGTCTATGGAGTGCCGGAGGCAGCGGGTCAGGACCCTGTAAAACGCTCTTTGGCAGCATTAAATACGGCAACAGCCTCGCAAGGATTGCTATTACTTGTTTCAGGAAAAGTAAAAAATCCAATTAAAATTAGTGCGGTATCCAATGGCAGTATAGATTCCACCATCCATCATATTGTGAAAGTAGAGCCAGGTGCAGAGGTTACCTTGATTGAAACGGGTCATTATGGCGCTCGAGCGAATGTAGTTTTAGAAGTTGAAGTAGAGAAGGATGGCAGCTTTCATCACATTCGGGTGCAGGATGGCCAGCAGCATAATTCACTTACGCATATTTTTGGACGATTAGGTCCAAATAGCACTTTTAAATCCTTCACCCTTTCGGTGGGTGGTACTGTAACACGTAATGAATGTATTTTAGAATTACTGGGTGATACATCCAGTGCTACGGTTGCTGGCGCCTGTATTGGCGATGATAAATTTCACCATGACGATACCGTTTTTGTCACCCATGGTGCGCCTAACTGTGAGAGTAGGCAGGTATTCAAAAAAGTACTTCGGGATGGTGCTGTGGGTGTTTTTCAAGGCAAAATTCTGGTCAAGGAAGGCGCGCAAAAGACCGATGGATATCAGATCAGTCAATCTTTGCTTCTGGATGATAATTGTCAGTTTCTTGCAAAACCTGAACTTGAGATTTACGCGGACGATGTTGTTTGCTCACATGGCTCAACATCTGGAGCTATTGATGAAGAAGCTCTTTTCTACCTTCGCTCTCGCGGTGTGCCGAAGACTAAAGCCATTGATTTGTTGACTCTTTCCTTCATTGCTGAATCAATTGAAGAAGTAGAAAACTCCGAGTTGGCAGACGCTCTTTTAATGTACCTTACGGCTGTCTTAGAGGTCAGGTAAAATGGCCATAACATTAGATATAATGGAATCTCATATAAGACCCCGTCGGGTGATGGCACGACTGCTAAGGATAGGAAAACGCGAAGACCGCGTTTTTGCAATGCTGCTTGGGGGCTGCATTATATTGTTTATTTCTCAATGGCCTTACCGGTCGCGTCAGTCACATCTGAGCGGTCAAGCTTTGACCGACTACATTCAACATGATGTGTTAGCCTTGATCTTTATACTACCTTTACTTGCGTATGGTATTGCAGGGTTATTACGTTTGATTTCAAGAGTTTTTGGAGCAAAAGCTGATTATTACACTGCACGTTTAGCATTCTTTTGGGCTTTGCTGGCAGCGTCACCCACAGTCATACTCTCTGGATTGGTGAAAGGATTTATGGGGCTAGGGGTTGCAAACTCTTTAGTGGGTGCTGTTTGGTTTTTTATATTTTTATGGATTTTGATTAATTCTCTTATTGAGGCAGAGCAATGAACTTCCTGATAGATCTTTTTAAACTGAGTTTTTCAGACCCAAGTGCCGCGGGAGTGAAGTTGCTTGCACTAAGACTAAGCATTAACGCAGCTCTAAGCGCATTTACAGTTTCGATTATATTCGCGTCTATTATGATCTTTGCGTTTAATGGTTTTGGTTTAGTCGTACTTTTACCAGGCATTCCACCTCTATATCCAATCTTTGTTGTTTTAATAGTAGGTATTGGAAACCTCGCCTTAATTGGCACCATAATATTGGCTGGCCGGATCTTTCGAGCTTATGGATCCTTTTCTGATGGTGTTTTACTATTTGCTTGGGTGCAAATGCTCCAGGTTATCTTGCAAGTATGCCAAATAGTTTTGTCACTTTTTTCCGTAGCTCTAGCTGGTATTATTGGCCTATTTGGTTCGGGACTTTTATTTTGGGTGCTATTTGGCTTGATCAATTCCTGGCTCAGCCTAGCTAGTGTATGGCGAGCTGCTTTTTGTTTTGTGTTAGGTTTAATTGGTTTAAGCGTTTGTGGGTCCATTATATTAGTGTCCATTGGCTTTAGCCCAGCATAGGTGACGTTATGACTTTCAATATTACTAAAGTCCGTGAAGACTTTCCTATCCTTAAGCGTGAAGTAAATGGTAAACCTCTAGTCTACCTTGATAATGGCGCGTCTGCCCAAAAACCTCAGGTTGTTATCGATGCAATTACCCAAGCCTATTCTTCTGAATATGCAAACGTACATCGAGGACTTCATTATCTTTCTAATCTCGCGACAGACAAATATGAATCGGTGCGCAGTAAGGTTGCTAAATTCCTTAATTCGAGCGTGGAAGATAGTATAGTTTTTAACTCCGGTACAACCGAGGGTATAAATCTAATAGCCTATGCCTGGGCAATGCCGCGACTGCAGGCTGGAGACGAAATAGTGCTTTCTATTATGGAGCATCACGCAAATATCATACCTTGGCATTTTTTACGTGAACGAATGGGCATTAAATTAATTTGGGTCGATGTGGATGCCAATGGTGACCTGGATCCCGAACGTATGATTGCAGCGATGACAGAACGCACTAAATTAGTAGCAATTACGCATCTTTCCAACGTCTTAGGAACAGTAGTAGATGTAAAAACGATAACTAAGGCAGCACATGATTTAGGTGCGGTGGTCTTGGTAGATGGATCCCAAGCGGCAGTTCATATGCCTATTGATGTTGAAGATATTGACTGTGATTTTTACTCTATTACTGGACATAAACTTTATGGTCCCAGTGGTTCTGGGGCTATTTATATTAAACCAGAGCGTATGGCTGAAATGCGACCGTTTATGGGCGGCGGTGATATGATACGTGACGTTGGTCGTGAGGTCATCACATATAATGATGCCCCAATGAAATTTGAAGCAGGGACCCCAGCAATAGTTCAACAAATTGGACTTGGCGTTGCGTTAGATTACATGATGGATATTGGTATGGAAAACATTGCTTCTCATGAAAAAGCTTTACGTGATTATGCACGGGAGCGCTTAGATGGGCTTAATTGGCTGAACATCCAAGGAAAATCTCTCAGCAAAGCTGCCATATTTTCGTTCACCTTAAACGGTCCCGCGCATGCGCATGATATATCGACTGTTTTGGACAAAAAAGGCATTGCGGTGAGGGCAGGGCACCACTGTGCTCAGCCCTTAATGGAACACTTGGGGGTTTCTTCCACGTGTCGTGCAAGCTTCGCAATGTATAACACAAAAGGTGAAGTTGATAAACTCGTAGACGGATTAGAATTTTGTCAAGAATTATTTGGATAAACTTTGGAGCGGGTAACGGGAATTGAACCCGTAACTTAAGCTTGGGAAGCTCGCGTGATACCTTTTCACCATACCCGCCTGATGCTAATTGGTATTACCCCACGTTAAGGCCGTCAACGAACAAAAAAGACACTCATTAGATCTATTGCCAACAATCTATCGTCGACGTCGTCGCCGACCAGAGCCAGCTCCATCGCCACCACCAGTGTTGAAGTTTACTGTGGGTAGTGGTATTTTTTCTTTAAGTAAAGTGAACGGATCACCTGAGTTTGGGATGGCCGAAGCATTTACAAAATGTTCCTGAAACTTTGGTTCTATTGCTGTTTCAATTTTTTCTATCCGGCGAACAGTTTCCTCAATTTCTGCCCGCTGGGATTTGTCGATCAACGCGATACGGGCTCCCGATCCAGCCGCATTACCGGCTGAAGTAACCTTTTCAAAAGGAACATCCGGGATCATGCCTAAAACCATAGCATGCTTGGGCGAGATATGAGCGCCAAAGGCGCCTGCTAGAACCACTCGGTCGACCGTGTCTACTCCAAATTTATCCATCAATAGCCTTGCGCCGGAATACAATGCAGCTTTGGCCATTTGAATGGCCCGTATGTCTGGATTAGTTACTGTAATTTTAGGCCCACCAGTCTCAGATGCATCATGCATTACATAGCTGTTAGTTCGACCATCCAACACGCAACGTGCAGTGCCCGTTTGTGTAGCAGAGCCAATAAGTCCTGATGGATCCAAAATTCCTGCCATTCGCATCTCTGCTATTGCTTCAATTATTCCCGACCCACAAATTCCAGTTATGCCTGTATCGTTGGTTTCTTCCCAAAATCCCTTTTCATTTGACCAGAGATCACAGCCAATAACTCGGAACCGTGGTTCCTTGGTGGAAGGGTCAATCTCAACTTTTTCAATTGCACCAGGTGCTGCTCGTTGGCCGGAGCTAATTTGAGCACCCTCAAAGGCGGGACCTGTCGGAGAGGAACAAGCTAAAACTTTTTCTTTATTACCTAATAAAATTTCAGCATTAGTCCCAACGTCTACAACCAGAACTAAATCGTCAGATTTATTTGGAGCCTCTGAAAGAGCAACTGCAGCAGCATCGGCTCCGACGTGGCCAGCAATACACGGCAAAAAATAGGCTCTGGCGCTTTTATGAATATTTATACCAAGTTGCCTCGCATGCAAACTTATAGAATTGGAGGTGGCTAATGCAAAGGGAGCCTGCCCAAGCTCAAATGGATCAATACCTAAAAAGAGATGGTGCATCACCGGATTACAAACAAAAACTGCATCCATGATAAGTTCTTTATCAACTTCAGCATCAAAGGCTATTTTTGTAAATAATTCGTCCATGCCTTCGCGTACGGCCCTGGTCATTTCTTGATCACCGTTTGTATTCATCATTGCATAGCTGACCCTACTCATTAGGTCTTCACCAAACCGGATTTGTGGGTTCATTAATCCTGATGAAGCTATAACGTTGCCAGTTTGAAGATCGCACAGATGTGCTGCGATTGTTGTGGAACCTAGGTCAACAGCCATACCGTAAATTGAACCTTCATAAAACCCTGGCCATAGATGAATAATTTGGGGGATACCATGTTCATCCGAATGGTGAACTGCGCAGGTAACCTTCCAGTCCCCTTTTCGCAAAATAGATTGCATTTTTGGTAAAATACTTAGGTCAGCTTGTAGTTTTTTTAAGGGCCATTGGCTTTCTAAAGCTGCTATTAATCTTTCTAAATCTCCCGACGGTTTATGCATGTCAGGCTCCTCGACCTCAACATAAAACAAACGGACAGAGGGATTTAAGGTAATATCAAGAACCTCAGCACGCTTACGTACTACCTGCTTATGAATTTGGCTTTCGGGGGGAACATCAATGACTATATCATTCTGTACAGTTGCCTGACAGCCCAATCGCCGTCCCTCAATCAATCCACGCTTATCTTGGTAACGCTGCTCAACCGCATTCCAATCAGATAAGGCTCCCTCCTTAACGATGATACCGTGTTTAGGAAATTCACCATATCCGGGAGTGATTTGGCATTTGGAACAAATTCCACGGCCTCCACAGACTGAATCAAGATCAACCCCCAACTGCCTTGCGGCAGTTAAAATAGGCGTACCTGTTTCAAAATGTCCCCGTCTACCCGACGGTGTAAAAAGGACCAAATGCTCTTGTACCATACGATAATCCTTTGATGTTTATATCCACAATCTACGCTTCATATAATCTTGATAAAGAACATCTGCGTCTGAAAATGTATCATCAGCGCCAAACATTGTTAATTTACAAATTTTATATGATTTGAGACAAACAAACACTAATACTCGTCTTTTTTATTAGAGGCTTATCTATTCGAAGATACCCCCTTTAGGTTTGTCAGAAGTCATGCGATAGGAAATGGCCAAGTGACACCCGCTTAGGAGGAACTCCAATGGAGATTCGCGAGGCATTAACCTTCGATGATGTTTTACTAGTCCCTGCACGATCATCAGTCCTACCAAAGGCTGCAGACACAAGGACCCGAGTTACCCAATCAATTGATCTGAATATACCGCTTCTATCTTCAGCTATGGATACGGTGACGGAAGCAAAAATGGCAATAGCCATGGCACAGGCCGGGGGCATGGGTGTTATACATCGCAACCTAGATATTGAGGAACAATCACAAGAGGTTAGGCGAGTAAAGCGTTTTGAAAGTGGAATTGTTTTTGACCCAATTACATTGACGCCAGATCAAACTTTAGCTGATGCAAAATTTTTGCAAGAACGATACCGGGTGACTGGCTTCCCAGTGGTACAAGAGGGATTGGTAGTGGGGATTGTTACAAACCGTGACATGCGTTTTGCAACTGATGAAACTACACCTGTTAAGGCTATGATGACGAAAGATAACCTTGCTATATTGCAAGAACCTGCAGATTTATCAGAAGCCAAAAAAATGATGGCGGATCGCCGCATTGAGAAGTTATTAGTTTTAGATGAGTTTGGAAAGCTAACCGGTTTGCTAACGATAAAAGATTTAGAGCAGGCTGTTCTTAACCCCAATGCCAGTAAAGACGCACTTGGCCGCTTAAGGGTAGCCGCCGCGAGCACCGTAGGCGATTCGGGTTTTGAACGAACTTTGGCGCTAATTGACGCTGGCGTAGATATAATAGTCATTGATACAGCACATGGGCACTCAGATAGTGTTATAAGCGCAGTCAAACGCGCCAGAGATGTGGCTGGTAAAACTCAAATAATGGCGGGAAATGTAGCGACCAGAGCTGCCACACAAGCTCTGATTGGCGCAGGAGCTGACGCCATTAAAGTGGGTATTGGACCTGGATCTATTTGCACAACGCGAATGGTAGCTGGTGTGGGGATACCACAGCTAACCGCAGTCCTAGACTGTAATGCGGCGGCAAAACCAGATGGAATTCCTGTGATAGCTGACGGCGGCATAAAATTTTCAGGAGATTTCGCTAAAGCCATAGCTGCTGGTGCTTCCTGTGTAATGGTGGGATCCATGATTGCTGGCACAGATGAAAGTCCTGGAGAAGTAATCTTATACCAAGGTCGGAGCTTCAAGGCTTACAGGGGCATGGGCTCTCTCGGTGCGATGGCGCGAGGCTCCGCTGACCGCTATTTTCAGAAAGATGCCGCAAGTGATAAACTAGTTCCTGAAGGCATTGAGGGCCAAGTACCATACAAAGGCCCCGCCGGAAATGTAATCCATCAGTTAGTGGGGGGCCTTCGTGCTGCTATGGGCTATACTGGCTGTGCTAATATTGAAGAAATGCAAAACAATTGTGAATTTGTAAAAATTACCGGCGCAGGTTTGAAAGAAAGTCATGTTCATGATGTTCAAATTACACGGGAAAGCCCCAATTACCGGATTGGCTAAATGACTCCTGGAGCGCGGATCTCCGCCATGATTGAGGTGCTGGATTCTATTTTAGTTGGGGTACCTACAGAAAAAGCACTGACCAACTGGGGCAGGGGAAATAGGTTTGCAGGCTCTAAGGATCGGGCAGCCATCCGTGACCTCGTTTTTCAAGCTGTTAGATGTCGTCGATCAGCAGGTGCCTGGCCCAAACCAATATCAGCTAGGGCTTGGGCGATTGGTTCCTTACAGACAAATGGTGTGAAATTGGAAAACCTGTTTAATAATATTGGTCATGCGCCTACACCTCTCACCAATGATGAGATCACTCCATTTAAAAGTACTGAACAGGACACTTTTGACCTACAGGACTGGATCATTGAAGAGCTTTTCAACTCTTATGGAATAAAAAAGGCCTCTGAAATCGCAGAATCCTTACGACATCGCGCGCCAATTTGTTTACGTGTTAATACCCAAAAGGCAACGCCAATCGAAGTACAAAAAGCTTTAGCTGATAATATGATAGATACTATTGTTAACCCTATTTGTGATACTGCCCTTACCGTAATAACAAACCCTAGACGTGTTGTTATGCATGACATTTATCAAAAGGGCTGGTTCGAACTACAAGATGCAGCATCTCAGGCTGTGGCAATGTTAATACCAGGAAAAGGAAAAGTGTTAGATTTCTGTGCTGGTGGCGGTGGTAAAAGTTTGGCTGTTTCAGCAAGAACAGGTGAAGTAGTATTTGCGCATGATGCAAATACAAAGCGAATGTCGGAACTAGAAGTACGCGCTTTACGCGGTGGGCATAATATTAAAATTATCCTACCCGATCAAATTGATGATTGTGCTCAATTTGATTCAGTATTTTGTGATATTCCATGCTCCGGGTCAGGTGCGTGGAGGCGTTCTCCAGAAGAAAAATGGAAGTTAACCCAAGCTAAAATAACGGAGTATCAAAAACTACAACGCCAGATACTAATCAAGGCTGAAAGTTTGGTTAAACCTGGAGGTACGTTCACTATGATAACATGCTCCATTTTTACTTCAGAAAACCAAGAACAACGTGATTTCTTACTTAAAAAATTTGAAAATTTGAGTATTATGGCTGAGGCCCAACACTTTCCAACCAAAAATAACGACGGATTGTACATTGTCGTTTTCCAGAAGTCTTCTAATCCACTTAATTAACGGATTATATTCTTCCTATAATTTATTTTATAGAAATTACTTGAAATGTTCTTGTTTTGGTCTCATAAGAGTAGAACAAGAGGTGAACACTTTGGCATTGTCCCTCATTCGAGTTTATGGAATAAGGAGAAAGTAACAATGGCAGCGGCAGATTTAATCACAATGACACCAAAATCAGGCGACAGACAAAAGGCATTAGACAGCGCTTTGGCGCAAATAGAACGCCAATTTGGCAAGGGTTCTATTATGAAACTTGGCGACGGTAACGCCGTTCAAGAAATTGAGTCAACATCAACTGGTTCAATTGGGTTGGACATTGCACTTGGCATTGGGGGCTTACCAAAGGGCCGCGTTGTTGAGATTTATGGACCCGAATCCTCTGGGAAAACAACTTTAACACTTCACTGTATTGCAGAAGAACAAAAAAAAGGGGGCGTTTGTGCATTTGTGGATGCTGAACATGCCCTTGATCCAAGTTATGCTAAAAAATTAGGTGTTAATTTAGACGAGTTACTAATTTCTCAGCCAGACACTGGAGAGCAGGCACTTGAGATTACGGACACTCTAATCCGCTCAGGAGCAGTGTCGATGGTAGTTGTGGATTCTGTTGCAGCACTTACTCCAAGAGCTGAAATAGAAGGTGATATGGGTGATCATCAAGTTGGTGCACAAGCGAGGCTTATGAGCCAAGCAATGCGAAAGCTAACTGGGAGTATAAGTAAATCGAACTGTATGGTAATTTTTATCAACCAAATTCGTATGAAAATTGGAGTAATGTTTGGTAGCCCTGAAACAACATCAGGCGGTAACGCTCTTAAATTTTACGCCTCAGTACGACTTGATATTCGTAGAATTGGTGCACTTAAAGATAAAGATGAAATTGTAGGTAACGCAACACGGGTTAAGGTTGTTAAAAACAAAGTTGCACCACCGTTCAAACAGGTAGAGTTTGACATAATGTATGGTGAGGGCATCTCAAAAATGGGCGAGCTCGTAGATTTAGGTGTTAAAGTTGGTCTCGTTGAAAAATCTGGCAGCTGGTATAGCTACGGTGACGAGCGTATTGGACAAGGGCGTGAAAATGCAAAGATATTTCTCCAAGAAAATGCTCTGATGGCCAGCGAGATTGAACAAAAGATTCGTGCGGCACATGGCCTCGACGTTGAAAAATCAAACGATGAAGTTAAGCCAGCCAATAAAGATGAAGATAATGTGATTGATTTATAAAAAATCAATCAATATTAAATTTTTTAAAATACCTCGAAATATGATTTTCGGGGTATTTTCTTTGGCGTGGACACTACACAATATGAGTTGTAAGTCTTCGCCGAATATAAATTAAGAGGTTTTTTTAATAAAATGCCTACGCTGAATGACATCCGCTCAACTTTCTTGGACTTTTACGCCCGCCAAGGACATAAGGTTTTACCTTCTAGTCCACTTGTGCCACGCAACGATCCAACATTGATGTTTGTGAATTCTGGAATGGTCCAGTTTAAGAACCTTTTTACGGGTGTGGAGACCCAGGATTATACTCGTGCTGCAACTGCTCAAAAATGTGTGCGAGCAGGGGGCAAACATAACGATTTGGATAACGTTGGATATACAGCTAGGCACCACACCTTCTTTGAAATGATGGGTAATTTTAGTTTTGGGGATTACTTCAAACAAGAGGCAATTGTCTACGCCTGGGAAATGCTTACCAAAGAGCTTTGCATACCCAAGGAAAAATTAATTGTTACTGTTTATCATGACGATCATGAAGCCGCTGAAATATGGAAAAAGGTTGCTGGGTTTTCAGATGATAAAATTATTAGAATTGAAACGGATGATAACTTTTGGATGATGGGGCCAACCGGCCCGTGTGGCCCTAGCTCAGAAATTTTTTATGACCATGGGGAACATATCTGGGGTGGCCCTCCAGGAAGTGCTGACGAAGACGGTGATCGCTTTGTAGAGATTTGGAACCTCGTGTTCATGCAGTTTGAGCAATTTGAAGATGGTAACCGCGCACCATTGTTGTCTCAATCAATTGATACGGGCATGGGCATAGAGCGGGTTGCAGCGTTATTGCAGGGGACAAACGATAATTACTCTACTGATTTGATACGTAGCCTTATAGAAGCGTCGGCGAATGCAACATCCTCCGACCCAGATGGGCCAGACAAAACACATCATCGGGTTATTGCAGACCACTTACGCTCTACCTCTTTTTTAATAGCAGACGGAGTCCTGCCGTCTAAAGATGGCCGTGG
Organism: Planktomarina sp.; assembly: GCA_017856985.1. GTDB lineage: Bacteria > Pseudomonadota > Alphaproteobacteria > Rhodobacterales > Rhodobacteraceae > Planktomarina > Planktomarina karensis. The sequence continues at coordinate 4,097 of JAFMEA010000002.1, read as the reverse complement.
TTATGTTTTGCGCCGCATAATGCGGCGTGCAATGCGCCACGCCCATTTAATAGGAGCGGAAGACCCCCTATTGCATAGGTTAGTTCCATCACTTGTACAGCAAATGGGCGCTGCCTATCCAGAGTTAGTTCAAGCCCAAGCAATGATTGAGGAAACACTTCTCCAGGAGGAAACTCGTTTTAGAACCACATTGGACCGGGGACTGAAATTACTGGAAGATGAAATCTCACAATTGCGTCCAGGCGGGTCTTTGCCTGGAAAGACAGCGTTTAAGCTGTATGACACCTTTGGGTTTCCACTAGATTTGACCCAAGATGCTTTGCGAGATGAAAAGATGACCGTGGACACTGAAGGCTTTGACGTAGCGATGTCCGAACAAAAGGCAAAGGCAAGAGCAGCTTGGTCTGGATCTGGCGAAATAGCCGATGATTCAATGTGGTTTGATCTATTAGACACCCATGGAGCGACTGAGTTCTTAGGCTATGATGCCGAAAAATCTGAAGGACAACTATTAGCATTAGTTGAAGCTACTAAAGAACTGAAAACGGTATCTGTTGGAGCAACTGTGCAGCTAATTTTTAATCAAACTCCTTTCTACGCTGAAAGTGGCGGACAGGTGGGGGATACAGGACAAATTAAAACTGACACTGGCACTCTAAAAATAACGGATACACGCAAATCTGCTGAACTTATAATCCATATGGGCACAGTGTTGGAGGGAAGCGTTTCTGTGGGTCAGTTCGCTCAACTTGCAGTGGATCAAACCCGTCGTTCTCAAATTCGCGCAAACCACTCTGCGACGCACCTACTTCATGAAGCTTTGCGGCGATCGTTAGGAGAACATGTTGCACAACGTGGATCTCTTAATGATCATGATCGGCTACGATTTGATTTCAGTCATGGACAGGCCCTCACGCCAAAACAATTGGAAGAGGTTCAAGCAGAAGTAAATAAATACATCCGACAAAATAGCCATGTTGAAACAAGAATTATGACACCCGATGATGCTCGTGCAATAGGCGCACAAGCACTCTTTGGCGAAAAATATGGGGATGAAGTAAGAGTTATTTCAATGGGTTATCTTGAGCGTTCAAAGAAAGGAACCACGTCCAACACCTATAGTCTTGAGCTTTGCGGTGGTACCCATGTGCGACAAACTGGAGATATTGGTTGCTTTATATTACTGGGCGATGCTGCTTCGTCAGCTGGAGTTCGGCGTATTGAAGCGGTTACGGGAAGCACAGCAAACACATACATACAGTCCCAACAGAGTATTATTTCAGAAGCGGCCAACATACTTAAAGTTCAAAATTCAGATTTAACTGTAAGAGCAAAACAACTCGTTGATGAACGCAAAGCGCTCAAGAATGAAGTTACTGATCTTCGCCGTAATTTAGCAATGTCAGGCGGTGCAGGAGCTCAGACTTCCAAGCCAATTAACGTGGCTGGAAGGTTATTTTTAGCTGAGGTTTTACAAGGCGTTACGGGCCGTGATTTACCCACCTTAATAGATAATAAAAAAGCCGAATTAAAATCAGGTGCAGTTTTATTAATTGCTGAATCAGATGGTAAAATTGCAGTAGCAGCTGGTGTTACTAAAGATCTTACAGACACCCTGTCTGCCGTTGATATGGTTACTATTGCGGTCAGTGAGCTCGGTGGAAAAGGTGGTGGTGGGCGTGCTGATATGGCTCAAGGCGGAGCACAATCAGCAAAGAACGCTGCTCAGGCCATAAATGCAGTAAAACAAATGATAGAAGGGTAATTGATGGTAAAAGCATTATGGATCGCACATGTAAATGTTTTAAATACTGAAAAGCTTGCAGCCTACGCTGAGGCTGCAACTCCAATTATAAAATCTCATGGAGGTATTTTTTTAGCTCGAGGTGGCACTTACGAGCAGCTAGAAGGACAAGAGCACACAAGGAACGTTGTGGCTCAGTTCCCTAGTCTTAAAGCAGCACATGACTGTTACCATTCAAGTGGGTATCAAGCAGCCATTAAATTGGGCGAGGGCGGCTTCCAACGAAGCTTAATGATAGTTGAATGCGTAGAATAATTTATTTCAAATCAACAAAGTTTAGATCGCGAACCTAATTTAAGCCGAACGCGATGCTCGTTTTCGTTCATGTGGATCTAAATGGACCTTACGCAATCGAATTACTTTTGGCGTAACTTCTACCAATTCGTCGTTATCTATATACGCTATTGCTTCCTCAAGCGACATTTTCATCGGAGTAGTTAACCGCACTGCCTCGTCAGTGCCGCTGGCTCGAACGTTAGTAAGCTTTTTACCTTTAAGAGGGTTAACTTCCAAATCGTTTTCACGATTATGTTCACCAATAATCATACCTTGATAAACGTCTTCTTGAACACCAATAAAAAACTTACCACGGTCCTCGAGGTTAAATAACGCGTAAGGTACAGAAGAGCCATTTTCCATCGAAATTAGAACACCAGCACGTCGACCTGGAATTGGTCCTTTATGGGCAGACCAATTATAAAAAACTCGGTTCAAAACTCCTGTTCCCCGGGTGTCAGTCATAAATTCACCCTGGTATCCTATCAAGCCACGCGATGGGACATGTGCAATAACACGAGTTTTTCCCGCACCAGCTGATTTCATTTCAGCCAAGTCACCTTTTCTAGAACCAGTCAATTTTTCAATTACTACCCCTGAATATTCCTCATCTACGTCTATTGTAACCTCTTCTATAGGCTCTAACCGCACACCATCCTCCTCACGAAATAACACGCGGGGACGACTTATAGAGAGCTCAAATCCCTCTCGGCGCATATTCTCGATCAAAACACCCATTTGCAATTCACCACGGCCAGCAACCTCAAAAGATTCACCACTTGGCGTATCGGTAACACGTATAGCAACATTAGTTTCAGCCTCGTCCATCAGGCGTTTTCGAATGACACGGCTTTGTACTTTTTTTCCATCTCGCCCAGCTAAGGGACTGTCATTTATTCCAAAAGTAACTGAAATTGTTGGAGGATCTATAGCAAGAGAAGGGATGGCATCAGTTACATCTAGGGCACAAATAGTGTCTGCCACTGTCGCTTTTGACATCCCGGCCAGTGATACTATGTCTCCAGCAACTGCCTCATCAATAGCCGTTTTTGACAAACCACGAAAAGCCAAAATTTTGGTACAACGAAATTGTTCTATTCTTTCACCATCCCGAGATAGTGCTTTAACAGTTTCACCAGCTTTTAACCGGCCTGTCTCAACTCGCCCCGTTAAAATCCTGCCAATAAATTGATCCGCCCCAAGGGTAGTAGCAAGCATCGAAAATGGCTCGCTAACTTTCTGTTGTTGTTCAGGAGACTCTACGTGACTAATAATTAAATTAAATAATGCTGATAAATCGGCGCGAGGCCCATCCAGTTCTTGGTCGGCCCATCCCGCTCTGCCAGATGCATAAAGTACTGGAAAATCAAGTTGCCCTTCATTTGCATCCAACGAAGCAAAAAGATCAAAGCATTCGTCCAATGCTCTATCCGGCTCACCATCTGGTTTATCTACTTTATTAACGACCACAATAGGCTTCAAGCCTAGCGCCAAAGCCTTTGAGGTCACAAACTTAGTTTGTGGCATTGGTCCCTCGGCAGCGTCAACTAGTAATACCACGCCATCAACCATGGATAGTATTCGTTCTACTTCGCCTCCAAAGTCAGCATGCCCAGGCGTGTCAACAATATTTATACGCGTTCCCTGCCATTCAACTGATGTCGCCTTAGCCAAAATTGTTATACCACGCTCGCGCTCAAGGTCATTACTGTCCATTGCCCGCTCTGTAGTAGTTTGGTTGTCTCGGTACGTTCCCGATTGTTTTAAAAGCTCATCAACCAACGTAGTTTTTCCGTGGTCGACGTGTGCGATGATCGCGATATTACGCAGGTCCATTAGTTGCCTCTTCCTTGCTCAAGGCGGCGCCTATACTGCGTAGCCATGAAAGGAAAGCGTTACTTTTCGGGTATCAGCCCTCTGGGTGCAAATCTTAATACCAAAATTAATATTAGACCCATTGTCAGCAACCTCATGTGGGCCACAGAATCTAACAAGTGCAAACGCAAAGCATTATCCT